>WHTT01000038.1 GCA_009377605.1 Luteitalea sp. | reverse complement strand
AGATGAGATCCCGCCGCATTCCCCGGCGATTCCGCGACGCCAGCCACCTGCACGGTCAGTTGCGTGAAGTTCCGGCCGTTGAGCGGCAGGTTCACGACTTGGGCATTCTCGTCGCGGGCACGCGCTTGGGCCTCCAATCGCGTCATCTGGGCCATCAGCACAGCCGCCTGGAACTCGGTCAGCCGGAGATTGGCCCCAGCACTTCGGTACGAGAAGTCGTACCCCGTACTCTTCCGCCCGCGGCTGTTGTTGTGGAACGCGTAGCAGGCCTCGATGAGCTCGCCATCGTCGCTCAGCACCGCGCCGCCCTCGCCCGCGTTGAGGTTCTTGCTCGCCTGAAAGCTGAAGCAGCCGGCGCGTCCGTAGGTCCCGACTTTTCGGCCCTTCCACTCGCCAAGATGCGATTGGCACGGGTCCTCCACGACCGGGATATTGCGGGCGCGCGCGGAGGCGAGGATTGTGTCGAGGTCCGCGGCCGCGCGGCCGAGGTGAACCGGGACGATGGCGCGCGTACGCTTGGTGATGGCTGCCTCGATCTTTCGCGCGTCGATTTGGAAGGTCTCGATATCGGTATCCACGAACACGGGGAGCGCGTGCGCCAGCAGCACCACGTTGACGGTCGCGATGAAGGTATAGGGCGGGACGATCACCTCGTCGCCCGGCCCGACCCCGATCGCTTGAAGTGCGGTAGTCAAAGCGCTGGTCCCGTTGGCGGTAGCCAAGCAGTGCCGCGCCCCAGTCAGCTTGGCGTACGCCGCCTCGAAGCGATTCACCTCCTCACCGCTGCCGCGGAACCAGTGGCCGCTCCGAACCACCCTGGCGAGCGCCTCCGTCTCACGCGTGTCCGCGACGGGCCACGTCGGAAACGGTTCCCGACGCACGGGTGTTCCACCGAGCATCGCCGGTGCCGAGCTCTCGTCTCCTGCGGCGCGACGGCTGAAGAGCGCCGCGCTGCCAGCGGTGACCGCCCCCATGAACGTCCGACGGTTGACATCGACTTTCACGCTGTCCCTCGTTCTCACGCCGTTGCGCGGGTGGCGGTCCGCATAAGATCGCCGACCTTGTCGTGGATGCGCTCTTCGACGGACGCGGCAAACGCGCTTGGCTTCCCGTAGTAAATCATCGCACCGCCACCCTCGTAGCCGCCCTCCTCGAGCACACGTCGGGAGGGGACGTAGGCGAAGACGTCATTGCTGTACCCGGCCACCCACATCCGCGCTGGCGCGTACGTCTTCTTCAGGCGCAGCGCGTAGTCCACCACCACTTCGCCGCCGAGCGCCACCAGCGTGAGGTCGCCACCGAAACGCCATATCTGGACCGGCTCTGGCTGAACCGCGGGAAGCGCGCCATCGCGCTGAAGCTGTTCCAGCATCAGGCTGGCATGGCGCCGCACGTATCGGTCCGGGTCCTCGAGCTTGGATTGCCACACCTCTCGCCCGGGCGTGTCCGCATACGGCAGGTCGACAGTGCCGTAGGCGGCACTGAGCGAGCCTGACACTGGTGTCATCGACGCCAGGGTGCTGGCGACGACACCCGCGAGGGTTTGCCCGTGCCGCTCCACCAGCTGCAGCGTGCCGCGCGGCTTGGGGTTTGCATCGCCACCGCAACCAGTGACAAACAGCGCGCGTGCTCCGGGGTACCGCCGCTCGAGCGCCGCCTGTGCGACCCCGGCATAGTCTCCATGAAACTGAACGAAGTCGTCGCCAAGCGTCGTGTTGTGACAGGCGTAGCCGAAGACGATGGCCAGCGGTCCGTCGCTCGAGCCGTCCACCCGAAGCACGGCCACCGCGCGGTCGACCGGACCGTCGGGCGTGACGTCCACACGCCGGTTCGCCGCGAACCCTGCCGTTCCCTGACCGACGCTCAGGGTGGCGGGTTGCAGCCGTCCGAGCGCCTTACCAATGACGGCGACGACCTTTGTCTCGAGCTCACGTGAGTACGCGTGGATTGTGGCGCGCTGCTCGGCCGTGAGGTCGTACGCCACCGACAGCATGTCGTCCACAACCGGCCCACAGTGCGTGTGGCTGGCGTTCAGCAACAGGCGCGCACGCGGCAGGCCGTAGCGTCGCTCGGCGGCTGTCGCCACACGCTCGGCAATCCGGTCCGTAAACCCGAGGATGTCGGCTGTGACCAGCACCGCGCGCGTACCATGCTCGTCTTCGAGCGCGAGCGCCTTGGCATGAAGCGGCATGGCCACGCCCTGCGATGGCAGCGTTCGCGCCGCATACCCGGCCATCCAGATCTTCGCCGCAGGCGTGATGTCCACAGCGGCTACCGCCGCGCTCCATGCCGGCCGTCGGCTACACGCAAGCGCCGCGCCCACCGATCCGCCGATGAGCGTCAGGAGAGTTCGCCTCTTCATTCTCTTTGGCCCTCACTGTCGACGTGCCGCACACGCGAGACTTCAGCGCCGTTCCGCTCCTTGCTCACTGGGGCGGCCGTCATGAGCTCGAACTCTTCGATGGCTTGAGCCACGTCAACCGGCGGGAGGCCGGTGTGGAAGAATTCGGCAATTGCCTGAATGCGCCCATCATCCCCCGCGGAGCCGGGGCCTCGGTCGTGCCGTGTCCCCCGACACTCGGACTGGCGTTTCGTTACGGGGAGTATAGCTTCATCAAGTGTCATGGAACAGCAATTGATGCGATAAATCTGGAACCCTGTCGCATGGCTCGATCGAGGACTTCCAGTAGATGCACACATGCCGTAACGCTCTGCGGTCCGCCGTCAATGGGTGGCCGTCTCAGCGCGGCCGCACTGTGAACGCACCCATGCGCACCTTCCGGAGCGCGCGAATCACCTCGTCCATCCACGAGGGCGCCGCGAGCAAGGCGTGGTGCGGTAGCCAGATGCTGTCGCGGCAGTAGGCTTCGGCGTGTGGACAGGGCTCCACGCGATGCCGATGCGCGTCGAACAACGGATTGCGATACAGCGGATGAGGATATCCGGCAGTCACGGGCACGCCTTCCGCCGCCAGCGCAGCAATGACGTCTGCCCGGGTCGCGCCCTCGAATGCCGCGGTGTCCAGCCGCATAGAGAAGATGTGGTACGCATGGGCGTCGATGCCCGGATCGAGCGAGGTCGGCGTGGGCACCACACCGCCGATCTCACGCAGCGCGTCGCGCAGCCGGGCCGCGGCGGTGACCCGTCGGCGACTCTGCTCCGGAAGCCGCGCGAGCTGCGCCAGCAGGAGCGCGGCCTGGAATCCCGTCAGTCGCGCGTTGGTGCCAAGACGTACGTGCTCGTACCATGCTCCCCCGGCGCGGCGCCCCTGGTTCATCAGCGATCGCGCACGTTCTGCCAGGTTGGCGTCGCTCGTGATGAGCATGCCTCCCTCGCCGGCCGTCAGGTTCTTGCTGGCCTGAAAACTGAACGACCCGAACGCCCCGACGCTGCCCACCGGCCGGCCTCGCCACGCGGCACCAGGCGCGTGCGCGCAGTCCTCGATGAGCACCAGTTGCCGCTCTCGGCAGAGCGCGCCGAACGCGTCGAGATCCGCCGGGCACCCGGCAAAGTGCACGAGCACGATCGCACGCGTGCGTTCGGTAATCGCTTCGGATGCACGTTCAACGTCCAGGTTGGTCGTCTCGGGATCGACGTCCGCAAACACAGGCACCGCTCCGGCGCGCACAATCGACGTCGCCGACGCGACAAAGCTGATTGGCGGGACGATCACCTCATCGCCGGGGCCGACGCCAGTCGCAGCCAGCGCAATCTCGAGCGAGACCGTGCCGTTGGCGACCGCAATCCCGAACCGGCCGCCGTGCATCGCCGCCATCCGGCTCTCCAACTCGGCCACGGATGAGTGGTAGCCGCCCCACGTCTCGCTCTCGAGCACGGCGACCAGTGCGCGCCGTTCGCGATCGTCGAATTCCGGCCAGCGGGGGGCGGGCGTCTGAACGGCCGGCGTGCCGCCGTGTATTGCGAGTGCATCATTCACGTTCATGGCTCTTTCTCCAGCAATCGCGCGCATTCCCGGGCGGCCTCCACCAACGCCGCGACCTTCCGCGCCGACACCTTGCCCGTGGGTGACGCTGGCGATCGGGTGGCTCGCCCGACGTGCGCTTCTGCCACGCCTTCGGCAGCGAGCAGGCGCAGGCGTCCAGCGTGACGCCGCCGCCGGCGAGCACGGTCACGGTGGGTGCGGCGCGGAACGCCAGCCGTGCGAGCCGAGCGGCCTTCTCCCCCCACGTGCCGGCGACGCAGACGCCCGACCTTTAGGTCGGGCGCTAAGTGAACAGCATTGCTGTTACAGGACACTAGTTAGCGGAGTAGTATTCCTCCAGAATGCAGTTGTCAAGTGATTTTTAACTCCATGACCGGCTGGATTGGGGGCAGCGAATCGGCTAGCGGCGCTCCAGGATCCGATCGAACACCAGAAGATTCAGCATCAGGTGCCGCGGATGGTGGTAGTTTTCGAGGCGCGGCGGCATCCGGTCAAATGATGCCATCGTCATGGCGCGGTCGCCGGCGTACATCCAGACCGGTGACGGCCGGCCGCGCGCGCGGAGCGGATACGTCTCCGTCACGTACCGGTGCATCCGCGCGAGCTCATCCTGTGCCCACTGCGCGCCCGTCTCCTCCACGATCAGGAGCGTTCCAATGAGCACCTCTTCCTGCGCCCACAGCACCTTGTCCACAGCCACACGTTCCGATCGACATGCTGCAGGTTGCGGAACACGCCGCCGTACACATCGTCCCACGCCACGGCGATGTGACGCCGATCGTGGCCGGCCGCACGATCGAACAACGCACGGTCGCCGCGCCGGCGTGCCTCGGCCAGCACCATCCAGAGCACCTCGATCGCGTGGCCTGTGTAGACGAGTTGCGCGTACTCGTTCTGGGGGCGTGACAGGTCGTGCTCGAGCAGCTCGTTGAGAAGACCGAAGCCCGGATGCAGGTGATGGTCGAGCAACGCCGTGAGGGCGCGGTCGGCGACCCGTTCCACCCCGGCGTCCGTGCGGCGCTCGAGCATTTGGGAGGCAACGCGCAGCAGGACCATCCAGACGCCGAGAATGCGTGCGCCGGCGATGGGCCGTGCGCCTGGGCCCAGATACGTTTCGCCGACGACCGGCCGGTAGTCCGGCCGGTCGTACCGGCGTACACACTTGAAGAACAGGTCCCGCGCGGTGTCGGTGAAGCGCGTTTCACCCGTCGCGGCGGCGTATTCCTGCAGCGCTTCGGCCACGAACAGATCGCCGTAGATCTCCCCGTCGGCGAGCTGCAGCGGCCGGCCTTCGCGCGTGTAGGTCTTCGGCCAGAGTCCGTCCGGGCCCGACGGGCCAACCTGGCAGACGGAGGCGACGCGGTCGGCGGCGTCTGCGCGGCGGCTTCTGCCTCCGCTGAATCTGGGTGACCCCCTCTTCCACCGGGGAACTCCTCGGCTCGCTCAGAAATCCCCGTCTTTGACGTAGGGGTGACTCCACAACGTTACCTGCAAGAGGCATGATTTCATCCACGCAGCATGCATCTTCTCAACGTCTTCGGCCGAGTGTCCCTTCTTGGCGAGGAACGGCTTGAGCGTGAATGTCACCGGGAATACCAGCAGGAACAGGTTGCGGAACGGCACGATATCGGTCGAGGCCGCGCCATCGGTGCGGTTCTTCTTCGTGCGGTGGTGGCGGAGGCCGATCTCATGCTGGTAGTCGAGCCACTTCTGGTCGTACTCGGCTGCGGCCGTGTCGAGGATCCACCGGCCGAAGCGCTTGCGGACTGCGGTCAAGTACTCCACGAGTGGCTTCCCGTCGCGCGCGCCCGTGAACGAGGCGAGCAGGTGTGGGTTCGAGCCCACGAAGCCGTACCAGACGTCGAGGATCGCCTCGACCTGGTCCTGCAGCACCTCCCGCGAGAGGCGGAGGTACTTGACGTCCTCCTCGCCAAACAGGACGCTCTTCTTCATCAGGTCGAGGTCGCCGAGCGTGATAGGGGAGGGCGCCACGGCACTCGTGCCGTACGTGTACCCGGGGATGGTCATCGTGTTCCTCCTGGGGTCGTGGCTATTCAATCTTCCGGAGACTCGGACTCATCGTGCTCCGTCGGATCAATCCTACGCAGCAAGGAACCCCTTGTCAGGAATGCACTTTTCGGTAAGGTAGTGACCAAATGGTTCAGGGACGATTTCGTGAGTGGCGCCAGATCGAGGCCCTGTTCGCCTGCCTCACGTTGGAGCCGCGTGCTCCCCAGCAAGCGTCTTCAGAACGACGTAGCGCAGGAACCGAGTGCGGTTGCGGGCCGACCGAAACTGGGGGTTCTGCAGGACACGGTCGAGCTCCCGGCGGATGTCACCAGCGTCCATCGCTTCTCTCCCAGGCCGACGCCGCTGGACCCAGCGCGGACGGATCTCGGGCTCCGCCAGCCAAGCCGAGCGGGCGAGTTTCACAGCTTCTATACCCTGGACATCGTGCTTGCCGTCGGTGGCGTGACCGACGAAGTCACCGTCAGCGCTGGGGCGTCGCTGCTGGAGACGGAAGATAGCAGTTTCGGCACGGTCATCAACGAGCGCACGATCAGAGAGTTACCGTTGAACGTTCGCGACTCGATGGGGCTGATTGCCCTGACTCCTCCAGGAGTGTTCACCGCTGAAGGCTTTGGGGCAAGTGGGGGTAGCGACGTCGGCCGGAGCTTCTTCAAGTCCGACTTCAAGGTGGGCGGTGGCATGATGCGGGGGCAGGAAATCCTTCTCGACGGCGCGCCCAGCACGACCTCGGACCGCAACTTCGCACCCTATGTTCCTTCCGTGGACCCACGCAGGAGTTCAAGGTCCAGGCCAACAGCTTCTCGGCGGAGTTCGGGCGGACCATCGGTGGCGTCGTGAACATCGTGACCAAGTCGGGCACCAACGACTTCCGCGGCACCACCTTCGAGTTTCACCGCAACAACGCGCTGGACGCGAACACCCTCTTCGCCAACCGCTCCGGCCTCGAAGGGGTGGACTTTCGGCGGAACCAGTTCGGTATCAATGCCGGCGGGCCACTCGTTCGAGGTCAGACCTTCTTTTTCGCAGCCTATGAGGGGTTCCGCCAGGAACCCCCGACACGAGGCTGTCTACGGTGCCGACCGCTCGTCAACGGCAGGGTGACTTCTCTCAGACGCTTGCTTCGGACGGCAGCCTGATATCAGGATTTATGACCCCCGACGCTCACTCGAGCCCGGGCTCACCCACAGCAGACCAGTATTTCCGAAGGATTTGATCTCGGTCAGCTCGGCTTTCCGCAGGACTACGTGGACGTGGCGGCCCCACACTTTCCCACGTTCAGCGTCGCCGATATGAGCAACCTCGGCAACGGGGTCTTTCACAACCAACCGCGGAACACGTATGCGCTGCAGGGGAGTGTCAACAAGGTCGCGGGCCGGCATTCGCTGAAGAGCGGATTCGACATTCGGGCGCCTCGTTTTCACGCACTTCAGGATACGAACCCGACCGGCACGTTCAACTTCAGCCGTCTGACGACCCAGGGGCCCGATCCCCTCACGGCTCGGGGCGACGCCGGGTTCGGCCTGGCTTCGTTCCTGCTGGGAACCGGCAATGGCGGCAGCATCAATCACACGCAAGGCCTCTCGCTGCAGCGCCTCTACTACGCGTTCTACGTCCAGGACGACTGGAAGATCACGCCTCGGCTCACGTTGAACGTCGGGCTCCGCTACGATCTTGATTATGCTCAAACCGAGCGATTCGACCGGCTGACTGTCATGGACCTGGAGGCCCGCAGTCCGCTGAGCGACCAGGTGGGGATGGAGCTACACGGCGTCCTCCGCTATCTGGGCGACGAGGGGGGCCCCCGCAATCAGTTAAGACGGACAAGAACAACGTCGCCCCACGGGCTGGCTTCGCCTATCAGCTGAGGGAAATGACCGTCGTCAGAGGTGGCTATGGCATCTTTTATATTCCCGTGGTCGTGATCGCAGATGGTTCTATTGGTTTCAACTCGTCCACGCCGTGGGTGGCCACGCTCGACGATCTGAGGTCCGAAGCCCTCATCTCGGATCCATTTCCGCAAGGTTTCAACCTTCCGACCCATGCGCGCGATCCGCTGACGGATGTTGGCTTTGGCATCTCCGGCTTCGTGCACGACGAGCCGGTTGGCTACACGCAGCAGTGGAACCTCTCCGTCCAGCAGGAGCTTGGCCGCGATTTCCTGCTCGACCTCGCGTACTAGGGGAACAAGGGGACCAAGCTGCAATACCAACGGGAGACATCGATAACGATGGAGACGTCGATCTCCTGACTTCCAATAACAATGGTCCGGCCAGGCTGCTGCTCAATCGGTCGAGCTCACGAGGCCACTGGATTTCCGTGGGGCCCCAGGGCCGGGTGAGCAATCGGGAGGGTCTCGGGTCCCTGGTGACAGTCCTCCTTCGCGGCTCGCCTCCCTTGGTCCAGCGCGTGCGCCGCGACGGAAGCTATCTCGCCTCGAGCGATCCGCGTGTGCACGTCCGACTGGGAAAACCACCACGGTGGACGAGATCAGAGTCTGTTGGCCGACTGGACAGTGCGAAGGATGGGACGAAATCGAGACAAATAGTCTTGTGATCCTGAAAGAAGACAGCGGAAAGCCTGTACGCTCCTCATCGCTCAACTCTCGCGCAGCACCGCAGCGGGGTCGATACTCGCCGCCCGACTGGGAGCGCCGCCGCCAGACCGATGACAACGAGTACGACGACCGCTCCAACCAGGGTGACGGGATCGTGCGGTTCGATCGATCCCGCGTGGGGCCACCTCACGATCAAGATGGCCGGGCACCCCCCTTCGGAGCGCAGATCATCCTGAACGGGCATGAGTACGTGGCCTGCCAGGGACGCCAACAGGAGGTGACGTTCACCAAGGAAGGCAATTGTTTCACCGCCATCGACACGCCCGCAGCCTTCGCGACCATCGCAGACACCTTGTCCGACCCCCGGACGATAGGGCGCTTGAGCCAAGTCTGTGAGGCGTGGATCTACGGTACGTGCTTGTGCTTTGCGGTCGATCGCGCCGACCAGGAACACAGCGGATTCTGCTACGAGTATTCGGTCTACCAGGTCGAAATGAGCCGCAATCTCCTCTTTCAGCGCGGCGGCCACATGGAGCAGATCTTTCAAGGCGTGATCGATCGGACCCGCACGCGCCTGAACGTCAAACGACTCAAAACGATCTTCGGGATGAAGGCCCGGCCGCATCGGGATCGGAAGGGGACATCGCCTCGCATCGAAGTCGTGGTCGAGACACCTCAGTATGACCTGGTCATCTTCAAGATTCACGTCGGCAAGGTGACCCTCAAGGCCGATACCAAAGGCGAACGCGTGCTCCGGTTCGAAGCGATTGTGCACAACACGAAAGAACTCCACTGCGGCCGGGCCCTGGATCGGTTTCCCCTGATCGTCAACCGGCTCCAGCAGATCCTGGAGCGGTTCATGGACACCCTCTCCGGCATGGATGCCGCGTTCGTCAGCGACGACACGTTGGACCACCTCCCCACTCCTTCTCGGGTCGGGCACACGCGCGTCGGCGGCGTCGATCTCAACTCGCCACGCATGCGCGCGGTGCTGACAAGCGTGCTCGCCTTGGCGGCTGCCCCGGAGGGCTTCACGGTCACACAGGTCGCGGCGATCGTCCGTCCGCGGCTGGCGACCTCGACGCCGACCTATGGCGCCCGCCAGGCCGCGTACGACCTCAAGAAACTCCGAGGGAAGACCCTGCTCACGAGACCCGCCCGTTCTCACCGCTACCGCATCCCGACCGACGCGATTCGTACGATCGCCGCACTCGTCACTCTCCGCGAGAACGTCCTTCGACCCATCCTCGCGGGCGTCGCGCACACCAGGGCGCCTCGCACATGTAACAACCGGAGCCCGATCGATAACCATTACGCTACGATCCGACAAACCATGTTCACCCTATTCCAAGACCTGGGCATCGCCGCCGTCTAAAAACTGACAAACATTTGCCGATCTCGTTTCCGTAAGCGCCTAAAAGTTGATCCGGTGATTTGTTACGCCCCGTGGGGGCACTACGAAGGGAATCCGGATCACTACATCACCGCCAGGGCGGTGGAGGCGGCTTGCTGGATGGCGGGAGGGCGATGGGATTATCCAGAACACCGGGAAGCAGGCATTCTCCCTCATGCCGTGCGGGAGAAATACTACTTCGCGCGCGGGCCTCAACTGATCAATCGAGTCGTTGATATTAGTTCGGTGATCGATCAGAACGTGGAAGTCAACCTTGTCAACGTGACGCAAGGTCCCGCGGGCGCTAGCGGCGCCGCCTGGCGCGTGCGTCTAGCGCGAGAGGGAAGAAAACTCCCCATTCTTGGCGATAGTGACGAAGAAGCGAATCGCCAATACATCAAGCATTTCGTCCTGGAAGATGATGCGGCCGTCGGCAGCCGTTTCGGTCTCGCCTACCCTGAGCCGTTTCACTATATTGGGCCACAGCCTGATAAACTCTCCCGCTACAGTGACGACAATGCCGCGCCATTGTAGGCAGCCGGTCGTTCTATTGGGCTCCTTACAAAACGTCCGCGGTCATGGTCCCCGAAAGCGGAGGCCACGAGGTCTGCCGGGTCGCTCCCATTCAGATCTTTGAGAACGGTATGAGAGATACGGTGGTACGCGGTCAGGGCTGCGTCGCCCACTCGGCCAATCACCTTGCCGGTTCACCCCCCATCTGCCTGGTGTGGATCGCCTGTGTCGTCATCGGCAGCGGTGTGGCGGCATGCACGCGCGAACGCCGTGTGGCGACTGAGACGCCGCTTCTGCCGTCGCAGGCGGTCGCACAAACCTCGGCCTCCTGCCGCGAGTGTCACGGGGACATCGTCGCCGCGTGGGCAGGTACCGACCACGCGCGCGCCAACCAGCCGGTGGAAGATGCGGATCTGGCGGGTGCGTTCGATCCGCCGCGGGCGGAGGAGGACGGCGGTTCGCGATTCCGCGTCGGACGCAGCGAGAAGGGGCACCCGCAGATGATCGCGGGTGACCCGTCTGCCGGCAGCGCGACACATCCGGTCGAGGCCGTGCTGGGCTGGAAGCCTTCACGCCAGGTGCTGGTGCCGGCGGAGGGTGGGCGCTGGCAGGCGGTCGACCTCGCGTGGGATCCCGCGCGACAGGAGTGGTTCAACGTGTTTGGGAACGAGCGTCGTCATGCCGGTGAGTGGGGCCATTGGACGGGCCGCGGCATGAACTGGAACTCGATGTGCGCGCACTGCCATATGACGGGTTACCGCAAGCATTACGACGCTGCGACGGATCGCTATCGCTCCACGTGGGTCGAGCACGGCGTGGGGTGCATCCAGTGTCACGGCCCGGTATCCGCCACGCATGGTCGGCGGTCGGCGAACGAGAGCAAGGACTCGAGCGGGTCGAGGCTGGCGTGGATTCGCGATCCTCAGCGCGCCATGGAGCGCTGCGCCTATTGCCATGCGCGCAACGAGCCGTTGACCGCGGAGCTCCCACCCGGCGCCAACTATCACGACCATTTTCGGCTCACGCTGCCGGTGGATCCCGCGATGTTCTGGCCCGACGGCCAGCAGCGCGACGAGGTGTTCAATTGGACCTCGGTGATGCTGAGCCGGATGCGCCACGCCGGCGTGACATGCACGGACTGTCACGACCCGCACACGACGAAGCCAATGCTGCCTGTCAGGAACAACGCGTTGTGTCTGCAGTGTCACAGCGCGCCCGGGCAAGTCATGCCGGACACAGGCATCGAGGCCCCGGCGATTGATCCCACCGCGCACTCGCACCATGCGGCCGATTCCACCGGCAACCAATGTGTCACGTGCCACATGCCCACGACGAGCTATATGGTGCGCTCACCGCGACACGATCACGGCTGGCTCAAGCCGGATCCGCTCCTGACCAAAGAGTTGGGCATTCCCAATGCGTGCAATCGCTGTCATACCGACGAATCGGTCGACTGGGCGATCGCGCACGTGACGAAGTGGTATGGCGACAGGCTCGAGTCCCGGCAGCGTGCGCGCGCGCGAGCCGTGGCGGCGGTGCAAGCCGGCGACGCGTCCGCGGAGCAGGCGTTGCTGAGGTTGCTGGCGTCGGAGGACATCGCGGCGTGGCGCGCGACGTATCTCCAGTTGCTCGCCGGCCGCCCGGATGCGCCCGCGGTCGTATCTGCCGCGCGCGCGGCGCTACGCGATGCGGACCCACTGGTGCGTGCGTCGGCGGTGCAGGTGTTGACCGGCGAGTCGTCCACCGCGGCGGCGCTCGGCCCGTCGCTGCGTGATCCGGCGCGGCTGGTGAGGCTCGACGCGGCCTGGGCCCAGGCGGCGACGCTGCCGGCGGGCTCAGCGGTCGAACGGGAGCTTCTCGATTACCTCGATCTGCTCCTGGATCAGCCGAGCGGCCGGTTGCGACGCGGTCAGTTCCTCGCCAACACGAGCCGCCTCGAGGAGGCAGAGGCGGAGATGCGTCTCGCGGCCACGTGGGATCGCTATTCTGCGGGGATCCACGAGAGCCATGGGAGGGTATTGCAGGCACTGGGCCGGGCCGGAGACGCGGCTGACGCATGGTCTCGCGCGGCGGAGCTCGAGCCTGACAACGGGGAACTGATGCTGCGCGCCGGTCTTGCTTACGCTGAGGCCAACCGGCTGCCTGAAGCCGAGATGGCGCTGCGCGCGGCAGTCGAGCGTCAACCGGCGCTCCACCGGGGCTGGTACAATCTCGGTCTCCTCTTGGCGCAGACGAGCCGGCGGGACGAGGCGTTGGAGACGCTGGCCGAGGCGGAGCGGCGTGCCCCGGCCGTTCCCGAGTATCCGTACGCGGCGGCAACCATCCACTGGCAGTTGGGTGATCGCGACCGGGCGGTCGCGGCAGCGCGCCGCGCGCTCGCAGCCGACTCGGGATTTGCGCCGGCGCGGACGCTGCTGCAACAGCGTTGACCCCGCCGGTTCTCGCGTGCACTGGCGCTCTGGCCGATTTTAGCCGCACACTCGAACGTCGGGGCTCCAGGCGCGGCTTCACTTCCGGTCAGCGTAGAACTGTTTCCGATGCTGTTCGGCGAGCTGTTGGAGCGTCTGCGCGATCGCAGGATGATCGTCGATCACATTCATGCGCTCGTAGGGATCGGCCCCGAGATCATACAAGGCCAATTGCTGCGCTCTCTGCTCGTGCTCACCGGGGAACCCACCCTCACCGTGTCGAATCACATGCCTGTACTCGTGAGGAAGATGCAATTTCCATTTCCCATCCCCCGACATGACCGCCTCGAACCGGTCCCCGGTGGAGAAGGCATAATAGGCATGCGGGTTCTGCGCGCCAGGTTTGCCGGCGATGAGATCCCACACGTTGCGCCCATCGATGTCGTTGTCCGGCGGCTGGGCGCCCGCCAGGTGGGCAATGGTCGGCAGGATGTCAATGGAGCAGATGGCTGTTTCAGACGTCGTCCCCGGCTGAATCTTGCCCGGATACGAGCCGGTGAGCAGGGCGGCTCTCGACGCCGAGCAGACGCCCTGGGGCACGTAGAAATTGTTGAATCGACGGCCCTCCGATGCCAGTCGATCGACATTCGGGGTTGGATATCCCGGATTGGCGAAGGGCCGAAAATCCGCCCATCCGGAATCGTCGAGAAAAACAATCACGAAGTTTGGTGTGGCGCGGCTCTGTGAGACGAGTAGTCGACCCGGCAGCCCCGGGGACACCGTGAACAGGACGACACACGCGGCCAGCGTCCGTTGGGCTGCGGTCGTCCACCTACGAGTAGACCGATGGTTCTTCATGAAGATCATAGGGGGATCAGGCCCTCGAGTTCTTGGATGACAGCGCTTCTGAGACGCCGTCCTGAAGGTTCGGGCCTACATGACCTCATCCCAGCAGCAAGGGTGTAGGCCCACTAGGTCGGGCGCGAGGTGAATACGATTGTCTCTAAAACTGCACCCTGAGGGTGAGCTGAATCCGCCGCGCGTCGCGCGCCGCGAGGTAGGCTCCAAACTGGCCGTCGATCTGATTGCCCGCCTCGTCGAAGACGGCACCGGTGTCCACGCTCGAGAACTGGACGTTGTTGAACGCGTTGTATAGCTCGACGCGGAACTGCAAACGCCGCATACCGCCGAGCGAAACATTGCGATTGATGGCCATGTCCCAGTTGAGATAACCGGGACCAATCAGATCATCCGTCTTCGCCGTGCCGATCCGGTTCGTCTCGAGCGAGGGGGGCTGTACCACTTCGGTGCGGAACGCGCGATCAGGTGTGCGCTCACCGCGTGGCAGGTTGGGGTCGCCCGTGAGGTCGACGCGTGTATCGACTCCGGCGCCCGCACCGCCGGTGAGGTCACTGGCGCCCTCGATTGCGTACGACAGATTCAGCGCGGCGCCGCTCAGCGCGGTCGTGACACCGGACACCTGCCAGCCGTCGAAGAGCACCCGCGCCAGCGCATTGTTCCAGCGCTCGCTGAGATTCGGGAGATCGTACGCGTAGTTAATCGCCAGATTGTGCGTGCGCCCGATGCCCGCATAGTTCCGATCACGGGCATCGAGAAATGGGTTCACGGTCCCGGCCGTGGTCTTGGAGGAGGACAGCGTGTAGGAAACGCCGAACTGCAAGCCGTCCGTGTACCGCCGGTTCAACTGCACCTGGAGCGCCTGGTAGTCGGAGAAGCCGGCGAACTCGTGGAACAGGATGTCGCCGTACCCACGGAAGGGCCGCAGGAAATTCGGCGGAAGCGACTCGCCGGTCGAGGGGTCGATGCTCGAGGCCTGGAAGCGCGTGCCGTACGGCACGGCGTTCAGATTTCTGACCTGCAGCAGGTCGCGCCCGGCCGACCCCACATAGGCGACATCCGCTACCAACTGGTAGCCGAGATCCCGCTGGACACCGACGCTCCAGTTGTACTTCATCTGGGGCTCGTAGTCGGTGTCGAGATGCCGTGCGGTGGCCGGACTCAGGCTGAGCGGTGACGACAACAGCTCGTCGATGGTCGTGTAATTGACCGACGGCGTGTTCACCAGCGGCGGCAGCTCGACCAGTTGCAAGATGAGGTCGTCGTTGAAGCGGTCGGGAAAGACGCCAAAGCCACCGCGCACCGCGGTCCTGCCGTCCCCGGTAACGTCCCACGAGAATCCCACGCGCGGCGCGACTTGAATCGGCGGTGCGTCCAGCACCGTCTCGTCGAAGATCTGCACGCCGTTGGCCGGATCGCCGGAGCCAGACGCGAACGTGCCAATCTTCACCGCCGGGAGGATCTCGCCAGTCACCGGGTCGAGGCCGCGCCGGCCATCAGGCGTCATGATCGGCTGCACGAGCTCCGGCGCGTTGGCAGGGTCGAAATCGTCCGGCTGGAACACGGCGAGCTGATCGCCGCGGCTGCGGGTCGGTCCGATGTAGTAGAAGCGCACGCCCGCGTCGATCGTCAGGTGACGCCACACGCGCCAGTTGTCCTGGACGAACCACTCGAGGTTCATGAACTGCGCGTCCGCGTCCGGGTGGCTGGTCGCCTCGGAATAGCTCTGCACCGACCCGAGCAGCGCGTTCGCAAACGGATGGTTGGCATCGAGTGGATTATTGGTGTCACGTGAGAAATTGAAGGCGCCGTTGAACTGGCTGCCGCGAGCCGCCGGACGCGTCGTGTACTCGTAGAAGATGCCGGCCTTGAGGTTGTGCGCGCCCAGGATCTTGGTGAGGTTGGCCGACGTGTTCCAGATATCGTTCTCACCAAAGAACGGATAGCGCCTCTCGACACCGAGCTGCGGGAGGTTCGCGAGCGCGAGGCCGGACGCGCCAAAGCTGGCGTTCGGCACGATCCGCTGCGGATTGGCCTCCGGGAAGAACTGGGGGAGGCCGGCAAGACCAACGTTCAGTCGATCGTTGCGGTCGAGGTCCGCCTGCGTCAGCGGTTCCACCGTTTGCTTCCCGTGGTTCAGGCCCACGGTGACCTCGAGGACGGTCGTCGGGTCGAACGTGTGCAGGAGCGTGTTGACGACCCCGTAGCTGTGAATCTCGTACGCAATCGGGAGCTGCGGCCAGTTGGCGTTGTTCAAGACGAAGCCCCATCCGCCCTTGAACGCCTCGTAGCCGAAATTCAGCCGCGAGTAGAAGGTCGTCTGCGGCGCCACGTTCCAGTCGACGCGCAGCACCTGGTCGTTGCGCGGCTGGTCGAACGAGCTCTGGAACGTGTAGTTGAACTGCCTCGCCGGATCGCTTGCGTTCGGCAACGGAAAGAGGGTCAGCAACGCCTGGCCGTTGGGATCAATGCGATCGGACGGAATGACGTTTCCGGGGAACGGCTGCCCGGTCAACGGATCGTTAATGACGAGCCGATTCCCATTCGTGTCGAACGACCGTGAGAAGTCCCCCCGCCGCTCCAGCTCGGTCGGCATCGTCCGGCGCTCCAAGTTGCCGGGGTTCGTCCTGGGCAGGAACTCCTGGCTCCAGAAGAAGAACAGCTTGTTGCGCTGGCGATTGAAGCTCGGCAGCAGGACCGGCCCGCCGAGGTGGTAGCCGACGTAGTCGAATCGGTACGGCGGCTTCGGCTCGCCAAACTTGTTGTTCTCCCACTCGTTGGCGTTCAGCTTCTCGTGCCGCTTCGAATAGAAGCCGCCGCCGTGGAGCTCCTGCGTGCCACTCTTCGTCACGACGTTGATGGTGCCGCCGGAGCTGCGGCCGTACTCCGCTTGATAGTTGGAGGTGAGCACCGTGATCTCGGCAATCGAGTCGAGCCCGGGCGCCAGGAAGGGCCCAGTGTTCGACCCGGTATCGAGATTGGTGACGCCGTCGTAGGTGAGGTTGATGGTGTTGGTGCGGCCGCCGTTGACGCTCAGCCCGGTGAGATTGTTCCAGCCCGGCGCTTCCCTGGCGTTCGTGTCCACCACGCCCGGCAGCAGACGTAGCATGCCCATGTAGTCGCGCCCTTTGAGCGCGATGTTCTCGAGCTGCTCCTCCGTGACGAGCCCAGAGCGCTCCGCGCTCCTCGTTTGGACGCGGGCGACATCGGCGGTCACCGACACGGTCTCGGTCACGTCGCCGACCTCGAGCACGATCTGCCTCAGCGCGACACGCTCGTTGGCCGACAGCGCGACGCCGGTGCGCGTGTGGGCCTTGAACCCGTCCAGCGCGACGGTCACGTCGTAGGTGCCCGCCAGCAGCTCGGTGATGACGAACCCACCCGTCGAATCCGAGGCCACGCTGCGTGTGGCCTCGGTCCCGGTGTTCCGGACGGTCACCGTTGCGCCTGGTAACACGCTGCCAGACGAGTCCATCACGGTTCCGGAGATCTGCCCGGTCAAGCCCTGGGCGTAGAGGGTGGCGGGAGCGAGCGCGGCAAGCCAGACGACGAACACACGCACGAACGAACGGACCTCGGGAGTCACAATGCCCTCCTGCAGATTCGTGATGCTCACGTAGTGCACGCGGAGATTCACGCGTACGACGAGGCGCCCGCCGTGACGTGAGCGCCGCGCTCCTTGGCGACCCGCTCCAGATACCCGCTCTGGCGGAACGCAGCGATCGGATCCTCAGGCAGTCCCTTCGAGGCGCGCCAGTCCCGAATCACCGGCCGCACATCCGTCGCAAAGGCATCCTGCAGGCACGCCTCCGCTCGGATCAGGTCGGGCGCGCGCTGGGCCGCCGCCAGGCGCTCGTGGTCCACGAGCGCGGCCTTTGCGAACAGCTCCTGCGCCATGGTCACTGTCTGGATCATCGCTTCGATCTTGGCCTTCAGGTTGTGACTCTGGTCGATGACGTAGGCGATGTCGGCGCGCGTGTCAGTCTCCCACGCGAACGATCGAATCTCGTGGAAGATGCGAAACACTTGATACGGGTCGATAGATCCCAACGTCAGGTCATCATCCGCATACCGTCGATCGTTGAAGTGAAAGCCCGCGAGCATATGCTCGGCCAAGAGCCAGGCGACGATCTGCTCGATATTCTGTGCGGCGTAATGGTGTCCCGTGTCGACCAGCACTTTCGCCCGCGGCCCTGCTGCGCGCGCCAAGAGGAGCGCCATCCCCCAGTCCGCGATGTCAGTGTGGTAGAAGGCGGGCTCGAACGGTTTGTATTCCACCAAGAGCCGCTGGTCTGGCGATAGCTCCCCGTGCAGGCGGGCGAGCGCGGTTTCAAACCACTGTCGTCGCTGGCGAATGTTCGCCGTCCCGGGATAGTTGGAGCCGTCAGCAAACCAACAGGAGATATCGCGGCTGCCGACGCGCGTCGCGATGCGCACGCTGTCGATGCCATGCTGCACCGCCCGCTCGCGAATCGCCGCATCCGGATTCCCGAACGAGCCGTACTTGTATTCCTGATCCTGGAAGAAGTTGGGATTGATCGCACCGGGCTGGACGCCGTGCCGGCGCGACAGCGCCTTGACCATCTCCGCGTCGGCGGGGCCGCCAGGGAAGTCCCACTGCACGTGCAAGGCGACAATCGGACAAATCCCGGTGAGCGCGTGGACCTGTCCCGCATCGGCGAGCTTCTCCTCGAGCGTGCTCGCCGCGCCAGGCTGCAGATACTTGCCAAACCGCGTGCCGGTATTCGCGAATCCCCAGGACGGCAGCTCGATGCGAAAGGTCTCCAGAGCTCCGAACACCTGATCTCCCAGTCTGCGATCCATACAGGAGAGCCTGCCACTCACCGCGAGCGATCGCAAGCGAGTTCTCTGACGGCGCACGCGTTCTGCAATGCGAAATATCGTGGCGCCTGGACTCATCCAGGCCAATTTGCGGGGAAATGGGAGAGAATATTGTGTATCGAAACGATGAATCCGACGTAAACAGGCCTTCTTGACCGCGGCGCGCGTGAAGCCTTACGGCCTCTCACGTTTCTCGATGCGATACGCCTGTCCCTTCCATAGTTTCCGTTTCGCGGACGCTTGGCGGCGTGAGAGAATCCGGGCCACCAGCGCACAGAAGTGTCTGTTTTGCCAACAGAGCCGCCGAAACTGCGCGGCAGCACTGCAAGGAAAGGATGTCAGTATGAGCGCTCAGTCCCCAAAGCGCGATCGCTATCTGGTGAAGGCCGTTGTCCACTCCTCTCAGCTCTTGTCTGCCTTTCGGTCGCCCGGCGAGGCATTGCCGCTTCGTGAAGTCGCGGCGCGAAGCGGCTTACCGAAGAGCATGGCGTTCCGGCTGCTATATACACTCGAGCGGTGCAGCTTGATCGAGAAGGTCGGCGAAAACCTGTATCGGTCCTGCCTTCGGCCGTTCAAACCACGGCTCTACAGACTTGGGTATGCGGCACAAGGTACCGATTATCAGTTCTCAACGGAGGTCTCGACGAGCTTGCAGCGAGCGGCGGATGCCGAGGGCATCGAGCTGATCTCGGTCAACAACGCGTACAGCGCCAAGACCGCCCTGCGCAATGCCGATGTGCTCGTGCGCGAGAAGGTCGACCTCGTGATCGAGTTCCAAACCGACGAGACCGTCGCCCCGATCGTGGCGGCGAAGTATCGCGAGGCGAATATTCCACTGATTGCCATCGAGATCCCGCATCCCGGTGCGACCTATTTTGGCGCGAACAACTACGAGGCGGGCGTCATTGGCGGACGCCAGCTCGGTCGCTGGGCCAAGCAGCGCTGGCAGGGCCAGGTGGACGAGATTGTCCTGATGGCGCTGCCGCGTGCGGGGAACCTGCCGATGATGCGCCTCACCGGCATGTTGGTGGGGATGAAGGAGATGTGTCCGGTGCTCGAGAACTGCCGGGTGACGTTTCTCGATGGCGATGGCACGCTTGGTCCGAGCTTCGAGGCCATGCGGCGTTGCCTCCGCACGAGCCGATCGCGCCGTCTGCTGGTCGGCGCCATCAACGATCCCAGCGCCTTGGGCGCGCTGCGCGCGTTTCAGGAGGCGGGCCGCACCGAGTGCTGCGCCATCATGGGCCAGAACGCCTCCCCGGAAGGACGGAGCGAGCTCCGCCAGCCGGGCACCCGCCTCATTGGCTCGGTCGCGTACTTTCCTGAAAAGTACGGCACGGCCATCGTGGGCGTGGCGCTCGATATCCTGGACCGGCGTCCCGTTCCGCCCGCGGTGTTCGTAAAGCATCAATTGGTCACGCCGGACAACGTGAATCACGTCTATCCGAATGACGAACTGATGCACGTGAATGGAGGTCATTACCCGAGAAACGCCCCAGGCAATCGGCTGTTCACTGGAATGACATGACCCGTGGTCTTGGCGCGGTGGTCGTCGTCCAACCAGCAGATCGCGTTCGCGCAATCCACGGGGAGGACTGGCCGGTGCGTCATCGTGCGGTGGGCGCTCGACCTGGTGTCCTGGGACAGTAACGTGTGAAGTGGATATGCCCTCGAAGGGTTATGTATATGTATCAACAACTCCAGCGCGCTCGGTTCCACGCCGACGGTTTGTCGAAACGGTGCCTGCGCCACCTTGGCATTCTCGGCGGCATGAAGGTGGGTCGCCTGTCCGTTCTTGCGGCGAGTGTCGTCATTCTCACGGCCGTCGCTTGCGGCGGACGCGCCGCGCCGCCCGCCGCCGCGCGGCCGAACATCCTGTTCATCGCCATCGACGATCTCAACGACTGGGTCGGACCGCTGCAAGGCCATCCGCAAGTTCAAACGCCCCACATGGATCGGCTGGCCGCTCGCGGCACGACCTTCCTCAACGCCCATGCGCAGGCTCCGCTGTGCAACCCCTCGCGGACGAGCCTCATGACCGGGCTGCGGCCCTCGACCACCGGCATCTACGGCCTGGCGCCCTGGTTTCGCGACGTCGCCGAGTTGCGCGACGTCACGACGCTGCCGCAACACGTCGAGCGCGCCGGCTACCGCAC
Organism: Luteitalea sp.; assembly: GCA_009377605.1. Lineage (NCBI taxonomy): Bacteria > Pseudomonadati > Acidobacteriota > Vicinamibacteria > Vicinamibacterales > Vicinamibacteraceae > Luteitalea > Luteitalea sp. The sequence goes on along the minus strand of WHTT01000038.1, from coordinate 39,638 downwards.
GTACTCGACCGGCAAGATCTACCACGGCGGTTACGGCCGCAAGGCGGAGGACCGCGAATTCAACGTCCTGGGTCCGCCAGCGGGCGTCGGCGCCAAGCCGGACAAGAAGCTCGTCGACACTCCAAACCCGCACCCGCTGGTCGATTGGGGCCTGTTTCCTCACCGCGACGAGGACAAGGGCGACTGGCAGGTCGCCAGCTGGGCGGTCGAGCGCCTCGAGGAAGACCTCGAAGCGCCGTTCTTTCTGTCGGTGGGGTTCTTCCTGCCGCACGTGCCGTGCTACGCCACCGAGAAGTGGTTCGATCTCTACTCCGAGGATCACCTCGATCTGCCGCGCGTGCGCGAGGACGACCGCGACGACACGCCGCGCTTTTCGTGGTTCCTGCACTGGAAGCTCCCCGAGCCGCGCTTGAAGTTCCTCGAGGAAGCCGACGAGTGGAAGAACCTGACGCGCTCCTATCTCGCCTCGATCAGCTTCGTCGACAGCCAGGTCGGCCGTCTGCTCGACGCGCTGGACGGCTCGGGCCACGCCGACGACACCATCGTGGTGTTGTGGTCCGATCACGGCTGGCATCTCGGCGAGAAGCTCATCACCGGCAAGAACACGCTGTGGGAGCCCTCGACGCGGGTACCGTTGATCTTCGCCGGGCCGGGGATCGCCGAGGGCGCCGCCTCGACGCGTCCGGCCGAGCTGCTCGACGTCTACCCGACGCTGGTCGCGTTGGCGGGGCTGCCGGCAAAAGAGGGGATCGAGGGCGTGAGCCTCGTTCCGCAACTGCAGGACGCCGCCGCGCCGCGCGAGCGCCCGGCGATCACCACGCACAACGCGGGCAATCACGGCGTGCGAAGTGAAGATTGGCGCTACATCCGCTACGCCGACGGCTCGGAAGAGCTCTACGACATGCGCGCCGACCCGAATGAGTGGACAAACCTCGCGGGGGATCCGAAGTTCGCGTCGATTCTGGAGGAGCACCGCCGCTGGGCGCCCGCGTCGAGCGCGCCGCCCGCGCCCGGCAGCGCGTCTCGCATCCTCACGTACGAGAACGGACGCGCGGTGTGGGAGGGCGAGGCGATCGCCCCCGGCACGCCGATCCCGGAGCTGTAGTCCGCGAGACGGACGCCCAACGCCCTAGGTCGCCTCGGGCGACGACATCACCAGAAGAAACGCTCCGACCACGGCGAGCGCTGGAGGCGATTAATCCAAGGGGCGAATTCAGTAGCGAGGTTGTCTCCGCTGGCCGTCGCTATGACGAGAGCCCGTCAACGAGGGCCATTCCGTTTTGGGGCGAAAGTTGTAAGGCAAGAAGTGTTGATTGATCGTGGCGCTGTTCCAGCGTGACACCAGCGCCATCCTCCGCTTCTGCAACAACTGTCGCGGATCGATCACGCGAGAGACATTGATGAAGTCTTTCCAGGTGCCGGTAAAACGTTCGGTTGCTGCCGTCGCTGGCGACGACCTCCGTTCCTGTCTCGGGATCGAAGTTGACGAAGCGGTTCTCCGCCTCTCGAGGAGGCGTCGCGTATTCGTCCAACTGAACGTCGCTCGAGGATTCCATGAGCGTGGTGTCTGAAACTGTGGCGTCGACGTATGACGGCCAATGGCGTCAAAGCCCTGGATGTTCATCTTTGGGAGACCGCCCATGATCGCCGGATCGTTGGGCACGTTGGTCAACCCGATTTCAGCCGGGCCGTCCACGCCGAAGGTCGGTGGATACGTGAAGTTAGTTCCCGCGCGCATACCCGAATCGGATGTCGCCGACGAGGGTGGGGCTCAACGTCCACGTCAGACCCAGCGCAAGCCCTTGAGAGCGATTCAGACTCGAGCCGCAGGCCACTCTTCATGTGTGAAACCTCGTTCCGCTGCGTCTCATAATCGTTCATGGCTTGGTCGGTGGCGGTTGGCGCTTTGCGAGCTCGGTGGCGCGCTGAGGATCGTACTGCGGATTGGACCGGGGCATCCGCGCGCCGACCTCTTCTCTCCAAGTCTCGAGAGCTGTGTGGAGCTCTTGTCCCTTCTCTGTCATGTGGGCGGCACGATTGGTCTGCTCGCCTGGGTCCGCGCGGAGATTGTAGAGCTCAAGGGCGCCGTCTTCAAAAAACTCGATCAGCTTCCAGTCGCCGCGCCGAATTGCGCTGGCCGGCGTGCTGTGATGATAGTGGGGCAGGTGCCAGTACAGGGCGTCACGCGCGAGAGGGGTGGTGGGGGCCTGCAGCAACGAGGCGAAGCTGGTGCCGTCGAGGGGCTGGTTCTTCGGCCCGGTGAGATCCACGATTTCGAGGAGCGTGGGATACAGGTCGATCGTGGTCACGGGCGTATCGGAGTGGGTGGCGGCGGGGATGCGGCCCGTCCACCGCGCGATGGCCGGAACCCGGATCCCTCCCTCGTACAATGTCCCCTTCTCACCGCGCAGCGGCTGGTTCGAGGTCACGACGCGCCCACTCTGCTCGTGTTCTAGCCCACCATTGTCGGACAGAAAAAGGATCAGCGTCCGCTCGGCCAGACCGAGGCGATCAACCGTGTCGGCAATGCGGCCGACGCCCTGATCCAACTCCTCGAGGAGTCCCGCATACACGGGCAGACTGGGGTAGCCGGACATCGGCGGCTTGGCCTCGTACTTGGCCAGCAAATGCGGCGTCGTGGAAAGCGGGATATGCACCGCGAAGTGGGATACCTGCAGCAGGAAAGGCTGGTCTCGATTCGCCTCGATAAAGTCCAGTGCCTTGTCGGTGAGAAATTCCGCTGTGCGTTGCTCTCCGCCGCGCCCGGAAACCCGTGGCGGCGCCGTATTGCCCTGATGCTCCACAGCCGTCTCCCAACCCTGGTCCGCCGGCCCGTACCCGGGGCCGCCCAGATGCCACTTGCCGAAGTACCCCGTGGCGTAGCCGGTGCGGCGTAGCCGCTCGGCAAAGGTTTCCACCTCCAGCGGCAGATGCAGCGGGACAATCGGATCGATCAGTCTGGCATACGGGCGCCGGTGGCCCGGAATGTGCTGGGTGATGCCGAACCGCGCTTGATCCTGTCCTGACTGCAGATTCGCACGAGTCGGCGAGCAGACCGGTCCGGCATAGAACTGCGTGAAACGAACACCTTGCCGTGCCAGACGATCAATGTTCGGCGTTTCGTTGTACGTGTTCCCGTACGCTGCGAGGTCTGCCCAGCCGAGATCGTCGGCCAGGATAAGAATGACGTTCGGCCTCACGGCACGAACAGCCGCGGCCGACTGGTCACGCGCTGCGCCGAGCGGCGCCAGGGAAGCGGGCCTCGGGAGCAATAAGAGTAGCAACGCCGCAGCTAGTCGGGCTGCCATTGGCATGCCTCTCGAGCTCCTCATCCGTCCGTTCGCTTCGACGCCCATAATCATTCGCGGTCAGAATTCCACCTTGAGGCCGAGCTGCACCTCTCTGGGAGCCCCGGCCGAGCTGATCACGCCGAAGTTGGGCGATCCCAACGCCCGGCCCGGATTGTTGAAGTTTGGGTGGTTGAAGACGTTGAAAGCCTCGATACGGAACTGGACGTTGTAGTGCTGTCCCCAGCGATGGTTCTTGATCAGCGACACATCGAAGTTGGCCAGTCCTGGTCCGGTCAGCAGCGAGCGGCCGGCGTTGCCAAACGTGAGTTCCGGCGGCGCAACCACGGCCTCCGTATCGAAGTAGCGCTCGACAGTCCGCTCGGACGTGGGCAGACTCGGGTCCCGGAGGACGTTCACCCGCTGGGGCCCCGGCGTGAAACCGTTCGTCGTGTTCACCTGCGTCACCAGGCCTATCGGGTTGCCCGCCTGCAGTGTCATGATGAGCCCGACGTCCCAGCCTCCGAGCACGCTGGCCGCGATCCCTTCATTGAGCGTCGCCCGCCCTTTGCCGAACGGCAGCATGTACACCGAGCTCCACACCAGGCGGTGGCGAACGTCATTGCCGGAGAGGGCCTTCTCCGACGCGCGGTCAAAGAGGTTTTGCGGGCCGCCGCCGACCGAGCCCGCCTCGAACTGCGCGGGCACATCGTCGATGAACTTCGACCAGGTGTAGTTGGCCAGGAAGTTCAAGCCGTGCGAGAACCTCTTCTCGACCTTGATGTTCATGCCGTGATAACTGGAGGTCCCGTCCATGGGACTGACGCGGGTGACGTCGTTGAACTGAGGGAACGGGCGAAGCGCCTGCCGGTTGCCCGGGCCGAAGTTGTCCGGGGGCACCTGGTTGATGCTGATACTTGGGCCAGGGACATTGCGGCCCAGGTTGCCGAGGTAGCTGAGCTCGACCATCGTGCTGAAGCCGATCTCCCCCTGAATCGAGAGGTTGAACATGTGCGAGTACCCGAGCCGGCGGTCCTTGTCGATGAACTCGGGAGAGAACACCGGCGCTTCCCCCACCGGAACCGCTCCGAAACCGGGTCCCAACTCGAGCCGGGACGACGCCGGAAAACCGTCCCGCAACAGGAAGGGCGCGGTGATGCCGTTGTCGGGTGTCTGGAGGTCTCCCTCGATGCCGAAGCCGGCAGCCGTGTTGTTGGATCCCGGCAGCGGCGGGCCGTAAAAGATGCCATAGCCCGACCGGATCACCGCATTTCTGCTGCCGAATGGCCTCCAGGCGAGACCGATGCGGGGACCGATGTTGTTGTAGTCGCCATCATAGACAGTGCGGCCGAGGCCATCCCGCCCGGCGAACGTGACCACGCCCGGCGTGCCGGAGACCGGGTTGGTGGCCACGGGGTCAAATCCGTTTTGCCGGTCGTTGGCATCGACGCGCGGCGTATGGGCCTCCCACCGGATGCCCAGGTTCACCGTGAGAGTCGGGGTGACCTTCCAATCGTCCTGCACGAACAGCGCGAAGTAGTTCGCGCGCCGATCGAGGATGTCGAATTCCGCCACTCGGCCGCGGTGCACGTAGCCGAGCAGCAGGCTGGCAATCGCGTTGCCCGTATTAGCCTGTCCGGGCAATCCGGTGCCCTGTGGCTGGAACGTGAGGTTCCCAGAAATCGACTGCGCCAGCGCCTCCTGGTTTCGGGACAACCGGATTTCCCCTCCGAGCTTCAGCGCGTGCGACTTCCGGAACCAGGAGAACGTATTCACGATGTGCGTGTCAGTGATCGGCGCTTGCACACGCCCTTGGTTGTTGTTGCCCAGCGCCACGAAACCGGCCGCGTTCACCCGCGGGAAGGGAGAGCCGTTCACTCCGTTCAAGCCAAGTTGCGCCGGCCAGTTCCCGTCGGGTTCCAGCGGGTGAATCTGAAACCGCCGCGGCTGGTAATTCACCCGCAGATCGTTGAGCAGGGTTGGGGAGAAATTGTGCAGGTGGTTGAACAGGAAGCTGTAGGCCCGCCTGTCCGTTTCAACCCCGAACGGATCGGCCGCCGCCTGTGAGAAGACGGGTGTATTGTTGGTCGGAAAGTCATGGAGGATAAAGCGGAACGCGAACCGGTCCGTGTCGCTGAACGTGTGATCCACTTTTGCTGTCAGGGTGGAAAGATTCAGCGCGTTCGTGCGATTGCCGACAAAGTTGTTCGCGCCGGCCGGGTTGGTCGGCGCCTGGTTGGGCAGCGGATAGAACTCGACCAGCGTCGCGCCCACCGGATCGAAGCGGTCCTCCGGGATGACATTGTTGGGAAACGGATCGCGTATGATTCGGCTCGGGTCTTCCGGATCCTGGTGCGCGGTGAGCGGATCGTAGATCGCCGTCAGCGCGCCGGCGTTGTCCGTGGTCTGTGAGAAATCTCCCGAACGCTGGAGCTCGGTGGGGACGGTGAGGGTGTTGGTCACGCCAATCCGCTGCCGCTGCCACTCGTTGTGCACGAAGAAGAACGTGCGATTCCTGATGATGGGCCCTCCCATCGCCGCGCCGAACACGTTCCAGCGAAGGGGGGCTTTGTCGGCCGCGAAGAAGTTCCTGGCGTCCAGTGCGTCATTGCGGAGGAACTCGTAGAGGCCCCCGCGATACTCGTTGGTGCCCGACTTGGTCGAGATCGTGACGACACCCCCGGCGCTGTTGCCGAGCTCCGCGGAGTACGCGTTCTGCTGGACCCGCATCTCCTGAACGGCTTCCACCGGCGGGTTGAACAGGGCTTGCGGAATCTCCAACGCGATGTTGGAGGCATTGACGCCGTCGATCATCCACTGCTGCTGATCCCCGCGTCCGCCCGCCGCGGCCACGCGTGGGCGAAGCACGTCTTTGGATATGGTGATGGCGTTCCCCATCAGCGAGATCAACTCGCCAGCGCGGCGGGCGTTGAGCGGCATGTTGATTACCGTCTCGTTCTCGATGAACTGCCCCACGCTCGACGTCTCCGACTCGAGCAGTGGCGTGGTGGCACGAACCTCCACCGAATCGGTCACCTCGCCCAGCTCCAACGCCATGTCGAGCCGAATAACCCGCCCCAACTCCACGACCAGGCCGCTTCGCGTGAAGGCGCGGAAACTGGGGAGGCTTGCCGTCAACTGATACTCTCCTGGTTGGAGCAGCGGAATCGTATACTCGCCTTGCGCATTCGTCACGGTCGACCGCGAGACGCCGGTCGCCACGTTCGTCGCGACCACGTCGACACCCGGCAGGTGCGCGTGCGACGGGTCGGTAACCACCCCAGTAATCGTCCCGGTCGAACCCTGCCCAAACAGCGGCATCACGATCAAGAGAAGGCAGGTCGCCATGCTCCCGAGAAGTCGGACTCCCGCGAGAGCACACCCCGTGCGAACCTGAATGTCAGCGTTGGAGAACATAAAGGGCCCCCTCCGGACAAACGGACGCGCGTCAGCCCCCTCTGTGCCGGGATCGCGGATGTCTCCACGACAGATCCAACCGGCTGGAGGGCGAGGCATGCCATGCAGTGGATAGCTTCAGCTTCCTCGGCCCGTAGGGACAGACGCATGTACCGCTGAACAGCGAAAGAATGACCAATGCGTCATGACACCGTCAACAGCTTTTCGCTGAGCGCTTTCAGTTTGACTCTGCGAAATACTTCCATAGCCACCTGAATGGATGTAAGTGATACAGCGAGCGAGACTAAGCAAAGGCGCATCCTCTTGGACCGAGACGTATGACCAGCATGCGACATCCCGCGTTTCGAAACGGCGCTGTTCTGAGCAATGACGCCATCGAGCGTGAGCGTACGGACGTGGATCGTTGGGAAATCCGAATGTGTCGCCGTTTTGTATGGCAAAACGGCAGGAAGGCCCAGGCCCTGCGCACCCCATCGGCCGTGGAGAGCGTTTGCCGCGCTTGCGCTCGGCGAGCCCTCGAGTTATCGCCACTGAGTGGTTCATTGATGCATTTCGACACGTCAAACGAGCCCCTCCGAGCGTAAAACGCTTGATGCTCACGGGAAATCAGGTAATGTCTCGGTGCATCCACGGGGTTGAGAAGGGGCTGCCCCCAGCAAGAGGAACCCGCAGCGAGAGATCGCAGGTAGCGCAGGGGCCCCTGCTGTTGCGCCGCGGTCTTGGCTCTATGGCTACAGCGCGTCAGCCTAGCCAAGCGACGAAGAGCCTGGAAGAGCCAGGAAACGAGGGAACGCCATGAAACGGTCACGGTCGCCTTCAGAGCCGAAGCGTTCAATCTCTTCAACCGGGCCAATTTCAACCTGCCCGTGGCCAACACCGCGGATCCGAACTTCGGCCGCATCTTGAGCGCCAGGGCCCCGAGACAGGTGCAGTTCGGCCTGAAGGTCTTGTTTTGAAGGAGGAGGACGACGTGATGCACGGCGCGACGACGATCATTGGGGTCTTGCTTCTGGCTGCGTTGGCCAGAGCTGAGACCGCCTGGGCGCAGACCGCGGAGCAGGCGAGGCCCAACATTGTGCTGATCGTTTCCGATGACCAGGCGTGGACAGACTACGGTTTCATGGGGCATCCGATCGTTCAGACGCCGCGCCTCGATCGTCTGGCGGATCACAGTGCGGTCTTCCGCCGAGGCTATGTCGCGACGGCGCTGTGCCGGCCGTCGCTGGCGACACTGATCACGGGCGTGTACGCGCACCAGCACAAGATCAGCGGGAACGATCCCTCGCCTGCGCTCGCGCCGCCGGACTCGACCCGGTACGCGGAGTTGCGCGAGCAGATGATCAGTCACATCGATCGTTACCCGACCGTGCCGAAGCTGCTGGCCGAGCGGGGCTATCTGAGCTTCCAGTCGGGCAAGTGGTGGGAGGGATCGTATCAGCGCGGCGGCTTCACGCATGGCATGACTCGTGGGTTTCCCAAACCCGGCGGCCGCCACGGCGACGACGGATTGACGATCGGACGAGAGGGCATGGAACCGGTCTTCGAGTTTATCGACCATACGGTCGCCGAGAAGAGGCCCTTCTTCGTATGGTACGCCCCCTTTCTCCCACATACCCCCCACAACCCACCGGAGCGCCTCCTGGCGAAGTATCGCGACAAGGTCGATTCGCTGTTCGTCGCGAAGTACTACGCGATGTGCGAGTGGTTCGACGAGACCTCCGGCCAGTTGATCGACTATCTCGACGAGAAAGGGCTGACGGAGAACACGCTCTTTCTCTACGTGGCCGACAACGGCTGGATTCAGCGAGACGACGCCGGAGGCTATGCGTTACGTTCGAAGCAATCGCCGAACGAGGGAGGTGTGCGAACGCCGATCATGCTGAGCTGGAAAGGTGTGATCGATCCCCAGGAGCATGACACGCTGGTGAGCAGCGTTGATCTCGCGCCGACGATTCTGAGTGCAGCGGGTGCCGCGATTCCGAAGAACCTGCCCGGCATCGACCTGCTGCCGGTGGTGCGGGACGGGAAGAAGTTGGATCGCGACACGATCTTTGGCGAGGGGTTCGCCCATGATGTGGCGGATCTCGACAACCCGGAAGCGTCGCTGCTGTATCGCTGGGCGATCGAGGGCCGATGGAAGCTGATATTGACCTACGACGGGGCGCTCGGCCGCTACGCCAGCTCGCATCCCCGGACGGAGCGCCGACCGCAGCTGTACGACCTCACCGCGGACCCGCACGAGACGGACAACGTGGCCGCGCGGCATCCGGAGGTCGCCGAGCGCCTGGCGAAGAAGATCGCTCGATGGTGGCCGGTGACCGAGCGCCAGGTCCAGACCGCCTGGCCGCATTGATCGCTGGCACGGCGAAGGCCCCCACTGGCTCTTCGCTACGAAAGAACCTACCGTGGAACGTCGTTGATGGGGTAATGATCAACAGCCATGACGACCGCGGCTAGCGCAAGCGAACCGACGGATGTGAGCGATACGAGCACTAATCGGACGAGCATAGCGAATAACCACACTCCCTCGGCCATCGCGCCCGATGAACCCACCGGGCGAAAGGGCGCGTCTATCTGGCGCTGGCTCTCATCGGACGCGGTGCCTTGCTCGCGCTACCGGAGGGACAGGGTGGTGACGCCATCCGCTACGTGTGGGACGCGCGTGTCCAGCGTGCGGGGCTGGATCCCTACCGCGCTCGCCCAAACGACCCGGCGCTCAGCGGGCTCCACTCGGACCTGGTTTGGTATCTGCGATCGCTGGATGGATCGTGGATTGTGCCCGTGCCGTTGCTTACGCTCGAGTATGGCGCGGTCGCCGTCGCGGCGCTGTGGCTCGCGATGGGCCTCACGCGCAACCTGTATCCAGAGACGCGGGGGGGGGCGGCGCGCCGCAGACGCCGATCGCCGAGCCGCCTCCATTCACCTTGTCACCTTGTGACCCTGTCACCTGCGTCTTGCTGCGTGGGCCACCCATGGGCGCTGCGCGCGGGTGGCGGAGCGGTGAGGATCCCTCAGTCAGAAGGGCGGTGAGACTACGCGCAGCCGACCCATGATTTGACTACTTGGACCGGTCAGAGTAGTCTAGTCGCATGAGTCCATTGAATCCACCTGCGCGGGCCTGGAGGCTTCATCAGGCCAAGGCGCGCTTCAGCGAATTGTTCCGACTCGCGCGCGCGGGGGGGCCTCAACGCGTTGTTAAGCAGGGTGGTGAGGCGGTCGTGATCGTGCCGGCCGAGGAGTTCGACCGGCTCCGAGGACGAGCCGAGCAGCCTGAATCGCTCGTTGAGTTCTTCCACCAGGCGCCCACCGGCGGGCGGGCGCTCGACATCCAGCGCAAGCGTGACACCACACGGGACATCGAGTGGTAGCAGCGACGCTAGCGGGGGAACATCGAGCCGATGAACGCTCTGTCTCCAGAAGTGGCTACCTCCTCGACACGAGTGTGATCTCAGAGCTTATGAAGCGTCGGCCGAACCGAGGTGTCACGGCCTGGGTCGATGCCACAGCCGAGGAGCTCCTGCACCTAAGTGTCATCACCATCGGTGAGGTCCGGAAGGGCATCGACCTTCTTCCACACGACGATCCGAAGCGCGCCTCCCTCCAGAGCTGGCTCGATCGGGACGTGCGTCTCCGGTTCGCAGGGCGCTTATTGGCCTTCGATGATGCCGTGGCCGAGCGATGGGGCCAAGTCGAGGCGCTCGCGAAGCGACAGCGCGTCACCCTGCCGACAATCGACGCCCAACTCGCCGCCACCGCGCTGCATCACGGGCTCACGTTCGTCACGCGGAATACTGCGGACGTGGCCACAACCGGTGTGCCGGTCTTCAACCCGTGGAGCGGCTGAGAGTGAGTGAGCCGTAATCTCAGAGAGGTTCGTGGCGTCTCAGATCGGGGAACGGTCGGCACTGTGCCGTTCCGTCGCCGCTACCCATTCGCCCGGTGGCGGCGACCCCGTGATCGCAGCGACGACAAAGGTCGCGATCGGCAGAAAGGTCAGGGCCCCGCCCGCGCACCGCCGGGACCCTGATGGTCATCCGCTATTTGAGGTTTCCCAGGTCAGTCGTTCCGTCTGCATTTTTCACCAGCCGAATGATCCCAACGGACAACGCCCCGGCACCCGCAAACGCCTCGGCGCCGGCAGCGCCTAAGCTGCTACCACCGAGTTCAACGGCAGCCTGTGCCATCGCCTGGACTTCAACTTTCTGAACCCCCGGAACAACGTTCGCGCTCAGGAAATTGAAGTGGTGAGCGCCCAGCGTTTTCAGAATCAGTTGGAGCTCCTCAGGATCTACGCACGTGACCTCACCCGTGACGGGGTCGGCAGTGCAGTTCAGACCCGCGAACTTCGCCGCCAGCTTCTGGTACCTGTCGCAGTACGTAACACCGGGCCCGGGATCTAGAAGCGTGCCGGCAAGATCGGCCCCGTTGCTAGGCTGCGCATAAACGATGGTCCCGTCTGGCTGCGTGATCTTGACTCTGACCTTGATTCTCCCTTGGGCGGCAGCGGTATCTTGGTTCCCACCAACGCTCTTGACGGTAGTATCGGTGACAATCCCACACTGAAGCGAAACGCCGATCGCCAGCTCCTTGGCATTGGGTGTCTTGATGTGAGTTGTAAGGATGCTCACCCAACCCGTGCCGTTCGGACCGGGATCCTCCGTCTCGGCGACCGCATGGTCAAGCGCGACGATTTCTTCAAACCTCCACGCGGCCTGAGAAGCCTGGGCAAACGCCGATGTGGTCACGAAGATGACGAGACCTGCCCCTGCCAGTAGAGACGCTGTAAACTTCTTCATAGCCTTCCTCCCTGTGATGACGAGTTGGTCATGTGTTGCAACGGGCGCGAGTGCGGATCGAACGATAGCCGTGTGCTGAAACGAGGGTGTCACCGTCGCGTCAACTTCTCGTAACGATCGAGCGCAATGCATCATGTCCGCACGCATCGGAGCCCTCGCTGAAACCTTGAAAGGTTGAAGGACTCGGCAACCTCCACGCGCGCTGCAAGTGCGGACTGGCTAGTTGTTTCGAGGATTCGGACGCCCGCATCCGTATTGAGGCACGTCATGTCGTCGGTGGCCTCCCCGACGGAGGGGAGACTGCCGAACGAAGCATCGGGGTCAGCCACCAAGAATCGGTCAATCCACCAGTCAAGCAGGAGGGAGCCGTTGACGCCTTCGGCGTACGGTCCGAATGAGATTGAAGCGCGCTGCCGCCGCAAGTTGCGACCGGTAAGCATACCCAGTTCCTCCCAACGGGTCTGCAAACCCGCGCCCATCCATATCTGAGCTGAAGTGCAGTATTTTACGAGTCTCGGGCGACGCTGTCAAGGCGCGTATGGACAGGGGGTGCTTCACGGAAATGAGGGTCGTGACCACACTGAGCAACGTTGTTGACGCGAATGACACCTGATAGAATGAATAGTTCGCGACGACAACTAATGAGCTCCGGAGCTCGGAGGTGTATTGTGAAATGGCTGTCGCTTTTCCTTGCGCCCGTACGCACGCATCGCGCTGGTGGCCTTCCGCTGTTGCTGGTGCCATTTGTGTTGGCGGTCGCGGTCCTGCCCGCGTCGACGCAAGTGCTTTACGGCTCGCTCACTGGCACGGTCACGGATGCCACTGACCAGGCGGTGCCGGGCGCCGATGTCGAGGCGTTGAACGTCGGCACGGGCGTGGCGAAGCGGGTCACCACGGATCAGCGCGGTGGGTACTTCTTTGGTGACTTGCTGCCGGGTGCCTACCGGGTGACCGTCTCCCTGCAGGGCTTCACCACCGTTGTGCAGGAGGACGTGCGCATCGAGACCAACCGCGTCCAGCGCGTCGATGTCACGCTGGAGGTCGCCGAGGTGGCCGAAACGGTCGAAGTCTCAGGCACCAACGTGACGCTCCAGACCGATCGTGCCGACGTCAACGTGGTGCAAACGGCCAGGCAGGTGAACAACCTGCCGCTCCAAGGCAGCATGGGCCGGAATTACCAGGGCCTGATGGGCCTCGTGCCGGGCGTCACCTTGGTCGGCGAGATCAACTCCGTCGCGGGCAGCCCGCAACGCTCCATCTCGTTCAACGTCAACGGCGTCTCGAGGGTGCAGAACAACACGAAGATCGATGGCGCCAGCATCCAGTACCCATGGCTCCCCACTAACACGGCCTACGTGCCGTCGGCGGAGGCCATCGAATCGGTCAACATCGTGACCAATGCCTTCGGCGCCGAGCAGGGGATCGCAGGCGGCGCCGCCATCAACGTGAGCATCAAGTCGGGCACGAACGCGTACGCCGCCACCGGCTGGTGGAACCACACGAACAGCGCGACCAAAGCGCGCAACGTCTTTCTCACGACGCCAGACGTCCCCAAGGATCTCCTCAACCAGTTCGGCGCGAATCTGGGCGGCCCGATTCTGAAGAACAAGCTGTTCTTCTTCGGCAATTGGGAGACGACGACGCGGCGGCAGGCCTCGCCGGTCCGGCTCTCGAGCCTGCCGACCGAGGCGCTCCGCAACGGCGACTTCAGTGGGGTCGACACCGTCATCTACGACCCCGCCTCCGGCCCCGACCCGCGTCAGCGCGCGCCGTTTCCAAACAACCAGGTTCCGCGCGACAGAATCGACCTGGCCGCGCGAGAGCTCATCGCGCGCATGCCGGATCCCACGGGGCCCGGCCTCGTCGACAACTTTCAAGCAAGCGGCACGAACACGTTCGACCGCGACAACCTCGATTTCAAGGTGAGCCTCAACGCCAGCGACAGGTCCACCCTGTGGGGGCGCTACAGCCTGTCGCCGAGCGAGGTCTTCGATCCGCCGGCCCTGGGCGAGGCGGGCGGCGACGCGCTTGCCGGTGGCCAACAGGGCCTCTCGCCTGCCCGCACTCAAGTCGCGGGCGTTGGCGGCACCTATACCTTCGGTCCGACGCTCGTGTTCGACGGCAACGTGGGATACACGCGCCAGCGACTGGGCGCCGAGAACGTGGACATCGACACCAACTTCGGATTGGATGTCTTCGGCATTCCCGGCACGAATGGTCCGGACCGGCTGCAGGGTGGCATGCCGGCGTTCCGCATCAACAACTGGGCCAGTCTCGGGAACCCAAATCCGAGCAACCCGTTTCTGTTTCGCGATAACCAGTACGTGGCGACGGCCAACCTGAGTTGGTTGACGGGCGCGCACGCCTTCCGCATGGGATGGGACTATCAGAATCAGCAACTCAATCACTTTCAGCCCCAGGCGCGAGGCCTGTCACCCCGTGGCACCTTCGGCTTCAACGGCAACGCCACGGCGCGGCAGGGGGGCGCTGCGGCCGATCGGTTCAACAGTTGGGCCGACTTCCTGCTCGGCTTGCCCATGCGCGCCGGCAAGACCGACCAGCTGTCGAATCCGAGCGCGGTCTACATGCAGGTGCACGCGCTCTACGCGCAGGACCAGTGGCAAGTGGCGCGCAATCTCACCCTGACCTATGGTCTGCGATGGGAACAGTATCTCTGGCCCAGCCGCGACAACGACATCGGCGTGTCACGCTTCGACCCCGCGACGGGCAACGTCCTCATCGGCGGTCTCGGCGATGTGCCGAAGGACACGGGTGCGGATGTGGGGACCGGCAAGCTCCTGCCGCGCGTGGGTGTGGCGTATCGCGCCAGCGAGAAGACCGTCGTCCGCGCGGGCTACGGCCTGTCGGCCGACGGCACCTCGTTCAAAGACTTTCGCGACGCGTTTCCTGCGGTGCTGTCGTTCGAACACCCCACCATCCAATTGAACGGCGTCGACAATGAGTTCATCCCGGTGACCACGCTCAGGGACGGGCTCGACGTCGAGCGCTTTGGCCAACCACCTGATATCGGCTCCGGGGTGATCCCGCTGCCGACTGGTGTGGGGACGCTCACGTGGCCGCAAGAGGTCGAGCGCGAGCACACCCACTCGTTCAACGTCACCATCCAGCATGAGGTGACGCGATCGCTGACGGCACAGGTCGGCTATGTCGGCACGCGCATCACGGGGCAGATGGGCCGCATCAACCTGAACGCCGCGCCGCCGGGCGCAGGCGATCAGGGACGGCCGCTGGCGCAGTTTGGCATTGTGGATGACATCGTCTCCATTCAACCGTTCGCAGACGCGTTCTACGACGCCCTGCAGTCGCAGCTCACGTACCGGAAGGGGGGCTCGCTGGTGGGCGTGTCCTATACGTGGTCGAAAGCCATCAACTTGCTAAGCGATGGAGAAAATGCTGGCGGTGCGCGCATCCAAGCGCCGGGCGAGATTGACCGTAATAGAGGCCGCGCGTCGTTCGACCGAACGCACAACCTACAGGTCCACTGGGTGTTGGACGCTCCGTTCGGGCGCGGTCAGGCGTGGTTGCAAGAGGGACTCGGGAGCGTGCTGCTCGGCGGGTGGCAGCTCAACGGCGTGCTGACTGCGATGAGCGGGACCCCGTTCTCTATCGTGCAAGGCACGGCGCCGCAGCTCCTCGCGGGCGGCAGCGGACAGGTCCCCGACCAGGTCAAGCCGGAGGTCGAGATCTTCGACAACAACCAGAAGGGCGTGCCGCCGCCTGGCGCCGACCCCGCGCAGTTCCAGTACTTCGACACGTCGGCGTTCGCCCCCGTCGACGAAGCGCGCTTCGGCGACGTGGGCAGAAACACGATTCGCGGGCCGGGATTCTTCAACCTGGATCTCGGCCTGTTCCGGACGATCTCCCTGCCCTTCGGTATCCAGATGCAGCTCCGCGCGGAGGCTTTGAACGTGCTGAACCATCCCAACTTCGCCAATCCCGGCGGCAACGTGTCCGATGCGGGGACGTTCGGCTTTATTCGTTCAACCAGGGGTGTGGGAGAGCGCAACTTCCGTTTCGGCGTGCGTCTGCAGTACTGAGTTGCGTGTCTTGGGGATAGAACGGCAGCGGGAGCGGGCCTCGCCCGCGGAGGTTGGCCAGCAGTGCGTCACGTATCACACGGCCTGCCTTGCGGAGCGCCGGATCCCCAGAGTGGAGCGGCTCGAGCGTGATCGAGACGTCGGGCTCGAAGTGCGCGCCGTCCGTGACTGCTCAGCCACGACAGCATGGATGAGGGCGCTCGTGGTTTATAGACGGCGAGAGCCCCAGAAAATCAAAGCCGCACAGATGAAGCACAACAGCCACTGGCTGAGGACGAGGAAGTCTTTGGCGGGGCGCCTCAGCACGATCAAAGGGACTAGCCATGCCACACCCCACAAGGCATAAAACGCCGACGTTGCCAAGGCCACGGTTTTCCGTGCGGGAACGTACTCGGTCGCCCAAACGCAACTAGTACTAGTGTCCCGTAACAGTGATTCGTCACATAAGTCCCGGGGGCATCCCGGCTGGCGGCGTTGCTCGTCGGTCAAATACGGCCTGTATGCTCCCTCCGCTTCTCCGCGTTCCCTGCCTCCGATCGCCGGGCATTGCGTCGGTTTGCCAATGGCATCTTCTGCGGCGACGACACCTGGGGGTGGGCGTCGGCGCGTGAGTACCTCGAGGCCGCGGCACACAGCCAGACCGTCACGTCCGGGGCGACTCGCTTCTCCGTGTCGCCCTGCTTGTAATACACGAACAGGTCGGAGCCGACGTAGACCCTCCGTTTGCGGTGCCGCCATTCCATCGGGCTGCGAGTGCGGACGGTCTGTCTCCAGTGGACGTCGGTCTCGGTCATCGGCTAGGAGGTCCGCTTATGCAGTTCTCTCGTCGTGAGTTCATCCATGCGTCAGCCGCCGGGATCGCCGCGGCGCCGTTCGCCAGGATCTCCGCCGCCGTTGCGAATGAGGATTCGCCCGCCGATCTGCGCCTCGCGCCGTTTCGTTTCGACGTTTCTCCCCCGATCGGCCATCCCTGCTGCGGGGGCTGGATCAAGCCCGTCGAAGGCTACGACGATCCGCTGGAAGCGATCGGGTTCGTCCTGCTTGGCGCCGGCCGGCCGATCGTGATCTGCGCCGTCGACTGGACCGGCATCCTCAACAAGGCGCATCTGGAATGGCGGACGGCGCTGGCCGAAGCCGCCGGCGCGCCCCCCGAGCGCGTCGCCGTGCAGTGCGTCCATCAGCACAACGCCCCCTTCGCCTGTCTCGAAGCCGAGCGGATCACGCAGGAGCAGGGGGATCTGCCGCACATCGTGGATGTCGATTTCTTCCGCCGCTGTCTCTACGCGGGACGTAAGGCGATCGCCGCCGCGCTGCCCCGCGCCCGGCGCGTCACTCACGTAGCGCATGGCCAGGCGAAAGTTGTGCAGGTCGCTTCCAACCGCCGGATTCTCGACCCCGACGGCAAGGTCCGCGCGATGCGCGGCAGCAGCTCCACAAATCCCGAGTTCCGCGCGCTCCCCGAGGGATTGATCGACCCCTTCCTCAAGACCATCGCTTTTTACGATCGCGACAAGAAGCTCGCCGCCTGCCACTACTACGCTTGCCATCCCATGAGCTACTACGGCGACGGCCGCGTGAGCGCCGATTTCTGCGGTCTCGCCCGCCGACGCCGGCAAGAGGACGAGCCGGACTGCACGCACCTTTACTTCAACGGCTGCGGCGGCAACATCGGGGCCGGGAAGTACAACGACGGCTCCAAGGAGATGCGACCGGTGCTTGTAGAGCGAATGTACAAGGGGATCGTCGAGTCGGAAGCGGACCTGAAGCCCGAGCCGATCGAGTCCGTCCGCTGGGTCACGCACGACATCCTCCCGCCGACTGACGAACGCTGGGACGCCGCGCGTATTCTGCGGCAAATCGCGGACAAGTCCCAAATCGTCGTCAACCGCAACCGGCCTGCATACACGGTGGCGTGGATCCGGCGGCACGAACGGAAGCTGCCGATCGTGCTCAGCGCGCTGCACGTCAACGATGTTTCGCTACTGCACCTGCCCGCGGAGTGCTTCGTCGAGTATCAGCTTGCGGCCCAGCGGACGGCTCCCGGGCGGTTCGTGGTATGCGCGGCGTACGGTGACGGAGGGCCGTGGTATATCCCGACGAAAGGAGCGTATCCGCAGGGAGGGTACGAAGTGAGCGTGGCGTGGTGCGCGCCGCAGGTCGACGGCATCCTCTCGGACGGGATGCGCCGCTTGCTCTCGATCACCTCCGATCAAGATCCGTGATTGAGAACACCGCGTCCACGGCGAGATCGGTTGTGGCGCGTCGAAGCGGCAGGCGCGCTCCGTGCGCTTCGTAGTATGCTGCGCTCGGCAGGGCGGCCTGCGCTGGGGCTGGGGTGACGGGTCGCGTGAATCCGATAACGGACGATATGTAAACTGAGGAGGCGGGTGGGAGGTGAGCATGACAGGGCCGTCATGCTATCGTCTCGGTGTATATAAATGCTCATGGGATCCTCCGTCGGCCGCTTGCGCGCGCTTGCTGCCTTCGGCGTGCTCGCGTGCGGTGCGGCGCTTGCCGCACAGGGCACGTCCACTCGAGGCGCCGCTGAGCCACAGCGGCCCCCGCTCGCGTATGAGACGTCGGCCTACGAGCTCGACCCCTTCATCCCGCAAGACGACCGGCCGTGGACTCGCACTGATCTGCAACGCGTGCTCGCTGAGCGCACGGCACGGGAAAAACAGCGCCGCGAGTTGAACGTTTATTACTACCGGATCGGTCATACGCTTGCCTTTCCGCTGCCGGTGGCAACGCGTCCGACGCCGGAGGAGCTGCCCGCCGGCATCAGCACGATTACGTATCCGTGGTTGACCTGGTTGGCGTGGGATCTCGAGGAGCGCTGGCGCATTCTGCACGCGGCATGGCGCGGGAACAACGACCTCGAGGCAGGGCGCCTCCTCCAGCACGAGCTCGCCGCGCTGGCGGGATGGGATCGATTTTACGAGATGACCAATCAGGCGGGGCTCGTGACCGCTCACCTGGCAGCGAGCCTGTCACTCGCGCTGGCGGACTCGAGCCGCTGGGACCCCGCCCTCCTGCGAGAGGCCCGCGCCGCGGCCGAGGCGTTGATCGAGCGCGACGTCTGGCCCTGGTTCGAGGAGCAGTGGAGCGCGAAGGTGGATGCTCCCGCGCGCCTGCACAATATTCCGGTCATCACGCTCGCGCGCAGCGCTCAGCTCGCGCGCATCATCGGCAGCGCGCGGACCAATGCCTTGGAAGGGAAAATGACCGAAGTGCTCACCGCCTGGGGCCGGTTTCGCACGGGCAAGGAATATCACACCGAAGGCACGAGCTATGACGGGTATTTGATGGACAGCGTGACCGAGTGGCTGGCGGGACTGCCGGGCGTCCGCGACATATTGGAGAAGCATCGCGATGCGTTCCGCAGCGTCGCGGACGAGTGGATTGATCTCACGCTGCCGGGCCGGCCCGACCTCCATGCACCGCTGGGCGATGTCGAGCCCGAGATGCCGTTTTGGAGCAGCGCGCTGCTGCGGCTCGCGCGCTGGTATGAGTGGCGCGATGCGGCCTGGCTTCTCGCGCATGTGCCCGCCGTGCGGCTGCCTGCGGCCGCGCTCGTCGCGGCGCGCGGCGACTTCCGCTTTTTCGAGCAAGCGTCCGCCTCGCGGCGGCCGGTCGCTGCCCCGCATGAGCACCCGCACGCCGTCACGCTTCGAACCGGTTGGGCCAGTGGCGACGCTGCCGCGTCCGTGAGTCTGACACGCAACGCGATGCGCCATCTGCACGCCGATGGCGGCCATGTCATCCTCGGCTGGCAGAATCGCTTCTGGATTACCGATCCTGGCTATCAGCAATATCGGCCGGGCGCGGAACGGGACTACACCTTGGGAATCTGGGCGCACAACAGCCCCGTGATCGACGGCGAGGCGCAGAAGCCGCGCGCCGCCCGACTGCGTGTCTTGGAAACGGACAGGCGTGGGTGGCAGCATGTGGGCATTGACTTGAGCGCCTGTTATGAGGGCTTGCCCGCAGGCGCTGTCGTTCGGCGCGACGTGTGGCTCATGAGCGGCGAGGCGCCGGCGATGGTTGTGCGCGACACCTTCCGCTCACTGAAGAAGGATGCCGAAGTCGGCACGAGTTGGACGGGCGGCGCGTATCTCGCGTGGGCGTTCGTCGGCGGTTGGGCTCGATTGAGCGACGGCGAGCATGCGCTCTGGGTAGGCACGTCGCCAGGCGGCCTAGAGGCATCTCAATTGGTCCGTCACGCCGGCAGCCGCGGACCGCTGACGCTGACGCCCAGGGCTCGCCTGCCCGAGGGGAGCGGCGTCCGCTGGTGGATCTTTTGGCGCGGCGGGGTTGCGGGGTGGACGCCGCCGGTCACCAGGATGGAAGGTGAGACATTGCTCCTAGCGGGTCCCGCGGACCGTGCTGCCACCAAGTGGATCCGTCTCGAGTAGAAGGGGACTGGTGACACTGAACCAACGTTCGTGCCTCCTCAGGGTGCTGCGCGTGCGGCGGAAAACCGCGGCCAGCACGAGGCCATCGGGGCCCCAGCGAAGTGGCACAAGGGTTGTGCCGAACGGTCCAGACCTGTGGTGTTGACCATCGAAGCTTGTCCGGGCTATATCTAGTCCAGACAAGGGTAACCGCCGATGCCGTCTTTCGAAGCACCGCCGCTCCTAGACATCTCCTAAGGGAGATGTCTAGGTTCCGTTGGTCCGCGAGCGTCGTATATGCGGTTGAGAATATCGACGGCTCTCGAACGCAGGTGCGCACGCGTTCGAGGTCAGGATCCGGAGACGAGGGCGGCTGCGGGTGTGGCGGTACGGCGGCCGCGTCTGTGCAGCATGGCGCCGAACGCCACCAGCAGCACGCCGATCGCGAGGTCGCTCAGGCGTGCCGCCTGCGATCGCGCGAGCAGCCCCGCGAGCACGAGCAGCATCCCGACGGCCATGGTCGACCGCCCGAGAATGGGCATCGCCGTGTTGCTGGTCGCTCCGGGCACTTCGTGCGCCGCGATCGGACGATCCAGCGCGTCGAAGAACGCAGCCGCCCGCTCGCTCTCCGCGTTGTCGCGCGGTCCGAGCATCGTGCCGATTACGAGTCCGATCACCGTCACCGCGGCATTCACCAGCAGCGAGAGCCCTTCGAATGCGTACGTCGTGGTCAGCGACGCCCCACCCGGCAGGGACGGCAGCCACCAGGTCTTGGCCGCCAACATCACGAACCCCGTGATCAACCCCAGGCAAAAACCGAGGAGGGCGCCGTGCGCGGTCAAGCGACGCGATGCCAAACCCGCCAGCAGCGGCAGGAACGTCGGCGCCATGAACAGTCCCAGAAGCGTCACCATCGTGTTGAAGAGCGCCTGCTGGCCGAGCGCGGCAATCCACAGCGCAAGCCCGATCGTGACCAGGCCCAGCGCGAGCGTCGCCCAGCGTCCGACCTGCAGGAGCTGCCGGTCGGACGCGCCGGGCCGAAGCAGCCGCTGATAGACGTCCTTCGTGAGGACGCTGGCAATCGCATTGAAGTCCGCGCTGACGACGGCCATGGTGGCCGAGAACATCGCCGCCACGATGATGCCGACCATGCCAACCGGCAGCAAGGTGAGCACGAGCAGGATGTAGACGTCGGCCGTCCGCTGCTCGGCGAGTAGGTCGGGCAAGAGGTGGCGTCCGACGAGCGCGGGCAGGATCATCAGCGGGGCACCCACGAAGTTCAGCGCCGCGGCGCAATACGCGGCCTTGGCTGCCTCCGTTTCGTCCCGCACCGAATAGTACTTCTGCGCGAGCGACCAGCTCGCGTTGTAGCTGATCGTCATGAGCACGACGAAGCCCGCGATGTAGATCATCCCGTAGGGGCCGCCTGTCGGCGCGAAGAACCCCTGCGGAAGGCCTGCGAACGCACGCGCGGCGCCTCCCGCCTGCACGATCGCCAGCGGGAGCAGCAGCAGGATCGCGAGCGTCTTCATCAGAAACTGCACGTAATCCGTCACCACGAGCGCCCAGAGCCCACCGAGGAACGTGTACGCCACCATGACGAGGCCGCAGACGGCGATCATCCATTCCAGATCGACACCCGTCGACGCCGACACGAACAGCCCCGTCGCGAACACCTTCAGCGCATCGTCGAGCACCTTCATCGGAATTCCCGACCACGCGAACAGCTGCCGCACGAAGCTGTTGAACCGGGCCTCGAGGAACTGGATCGGGGTGATGATCCGCGCGCGGCGCCACCGTCGCGCGAAGAACAGCGCTCCTGCGAGGCAGCCGGGAATCGTCGCCCAGAACAGCGTTACCGACACCCAGCCGTACATGTAGCCCATCTGCGCGTACGCGACGAACGAGAACGCGCTGAAGCTCGACATGTAGTGCGAGATACCCGCCAGCCACCACGGCACACGATGGCCGCCGGCGAAGTAGTCTTTCGGCGCGTCGAGCCGCGACCGGAAGTAGAACCCGATCCACAGGACAATGACGAAGTATCCCGCAATGACCACATAATCCGGCATCGAGAGCTGCGCGCGCGTCATCGCCCCTCACTCCACGAAGATTCGCCGATCCAGCGTGTGGCGCTCCAGCGACCGCTCGTCCACGGTGAAGCCGAGGCCCGGCCCCGACGGCACATGCAGATAGCCGCGTTCGAGCTGGAGCGCTGGCGCGAGGAGGTCATCCACGTACCAGCGCGCGCTCGGCTCGACGTCGGTTGGAAAGCGGCATGCCGGATGAGATGCCAGGACCAGCGCCTGGGCGGCGCCGACGCCCAGCTCCGGCATGGTGCCCATCCAGACGGGAACGCCGCTCTCGGCGCATGCCTCCATGATCCGCAGCGCGTCGAGAAAGCCGCCCACGCGCTGCAGCTTGACATTGACGATCCGGCAGCTGCGCAGAGCGATCGCGCGCGCGGCCGCTTCGACACTGTCCACGCTTTCATCGAGACAGATCGGTGTGCGCACGATGCGCTGGAGCGCCGCGGACGTCTCGAGGTCGCGCTTGCCGAAGGGTTGCTCGAACATCACCAGGCCCGAGCGATCGAGTGCCTCGAAGACGGGGAAGTCGTCGCGTGCGTAATCCCCGTTTGCGTCGACGGACAGGGGCATGCCGGGCCACCAGTCCTGCACGGCCTGGGCGAGCGCGATGTCGTCGCCGCGCGTGATCTTGATCTTCAGCCGCAGGTAGTCGCGCGGCCGGTACCGCTCGAGCGCGGCGCGCAGCCCGCTCAGATCGTCGTAGAGCCCGACCGCGAGGCCAGAGGGCACGGCACGGTCCGGCAGGCCGAACAGAGCACGCAGCGACTGCCCGCGGGCACGCGCCGCTAGCTCCCATGCCGCGGTCTCGACGGCGACACGCACGAATGGGGTCGTCGCGCGCTCCCGGAGGAAGCCATCGAGCGCGGCGAGATCGGTGAACGTCCGTCCAGCGAGCGCCGGCAGCAGCGTGGCCGTCAGCTCGTGCCAGCAGCCGTCGGGCGTCTCCGACGAGTAGAACCCGCCCGGCATCGCCGACGATTCTCCCCAGCCGAGCGACTCGCCGTCGCGTATGCACACGATGACCGCCTCCTTCGAGGCCACCGTCCCGGAGCTGATCCGGAAGGGCTCGTGCATGGCGATCTCGACACGCGACGCTTCGAGGCGCGCGAGCCGGATGGGGCCGGTGCGGCGCGCGAGCTCATCGACCGCGAACATGGTTACGCAGAGTATAACCGCGTTTGATTATTCCGCAACGAGATTCGATCTCGTGCGATACGCAGGGGCCACGGCGATGCGCCTGGATGCGCTGTGCGGACGTGAGGCGCGCGGCCGGCGGGATCAGGCCCGGGGGCCTCGCCCGTATCCGAGCTTGGCGCGAATCTCTCCGGCGGCGCGGCGTAGGGCGTCGCTCGCCGCAGGCACGACGGATTCGTTGAAGCGCGTGATGGGCCCTGAGATGCTGACTGCGGCGATTGGGGCGTCGTGATCGTCGAGGATCGGCACGCCCAGGCAGAACGCTCCCTCCATGCTCTCCTGAGCGTCGACCGCATAGCCCTGCCGGCGGACGCCGTCGAGCTCCGCCTTCAGGGCGGTCAACGTAACAATGGTGCGCGTGGTTTGCCGCGGCATGCCTTGTGCCTTCAGCAGTTGCCGCGCTTGGTCGAACGGGAGGAACGCCAGATGACACTTGCCCAGCGCTGTGCAGTGCAGGAAGTCGCTGCCGCCCACCCGCTCGGCGAGGCGAAAACGATGAGGGCTCTCGCGCACGTCGACGTACCGGATCTGGCCTCCCTCCAGCACGCCGAGGTTGACCGTCTCCTGGAACTGCCGACGCAGCGCGTCGAGCGACGGCCCGGCGGCGCTCAGCAGATCCCGTCGTCCCAGCTTCGACTCGCTCAAGTCCAGCACCTTGGGGCCCAGCTCGTACTCGTGCTGCCGCTTGACCACGTAGTCGTGCTCGACGAGCGTATAGAGCACACGGAACACCGTGTTCTTGTTCAGTCGGCTGAGCGTCGAGATCTCCTGCAGCGTCAGACGCGGCTTCTGCGCCTGGACGAACACGTCGAGGATGTCGAGCGCTTTGCCCAGCACCTCGATGTAATAGATGTCCGATTTCGACGTTGGCCGCGTGGCTAGCGGGCCATCGCGCGGGAGAAGTGCCGGGCGACCTTGCGGATCGCCGACGCGATCTGCCTCACGTGCTCGTCGGTGTACGCCTCGTTCCACCATAGGGCAATGACGTTGCGGAGTCCGTGTTCTGCACGCGGGCAGAGGCCGCTGTCGTAGACCTGCCGCCCGAATGGCCGGAACGGATACTCCGACGCTCCGTATGTGTGTCGTTCCGTGAAGAGCGGCGACAGATACAACGGATCGACGATGTATTGTACCCACGACGGAACGCCCTCCGCCAGCAGCGCTGTCCCGAAGTCCGCCGTGCGGGCGCCGCACCGTTCCTCGTTCACGCGCAGCATGTACAGCCAGAACGAATGTGTCGTGCCCGCGGCCGCCCGCGGACACTGCACTTCGGGCACGTCCTCGAGCAGCGCCGTGAGCGCGGCAGCCTGCCTCCGCCGGCACGCGAGCGTGGCCTGCAGCTTCCCGAGTTGCGCGAGCGCCACGGCCCCCTGCAGCTCGCTCATCCTGTAGTTCTGCGCCAGGAAGAGGAATCGCATCGATCCGAGCGACGTGAGATCGCGGGGCCAGGCCTTGTCCGCGAAGAGCCGCGCGCGCGCAGCGTACGCGTGATTGGGGGTTGCGAGGAGCCCCCCTTCGCCGCAGGTCATGTGCTTGCTCTGCTGCAAGCTGAAACAGGCCAGATCGCCCATCGTGCCCACGATCTGCCCGTGGCATTCAGCCCAGTACGCCTGCGAGCAGTCCTCGATCAGCACGAACCCGTGCCGGCGGCAAAGCGCCGTCAGCGCCGGCATATCGCATGGCTGTCCCGCGAGGTGCACGGCAATGACCGCGCGGGTGCGCGGCGAGATCCGCGAGGCCAGATCCTCCGGGTCGAGGCACAGCGTCACCGGATCCACATCGGCGAACACCGGCACGGCGTTCTGCCAGAGCACGGGCAGGATCGAGCCGATGTCGGTGATGGGTGGCACGATGACCTCGTCACCCGGCTCGAGATCCAGCGCGGCGAGCGCCAGGTGCACGGCCGCCGTGCCGGTGGAACAGGCGATCGCGTGCGGCACGCCGAGCGCGGTGGCAAAGTCGCGCTCGAGGCGCTCGACCATGGCGCCGCCGTTGCGGCTCAGACACCCCGAACGCAGGACCTCGATGACGAGGCGCTCCTCCTCCGTGCCAAACGTGCGTCCGGCCGCGTCGAGGAACGTGGGCAGCTTCTCGGCCACGGCCTTCGGGCCGCCGTCAATGGCGAGCGCGTGCGTCATTGATTCTCCTTCACGCGACCGAGGTGCACGGTTCGTCCGAGCCTCGCGGAACGATACGCCGCCTCCGCTACTTCGACCGCTGCCCGCCCGTCTTCACCCGTGACCGACGGCACGCGCCGCTCGAGGATGCTATCGACGAACTCCTGGTGCTGCAGCTGATACGCCTTCATCCGCACGCGCGCCAGCATCCCTTCACCCTTCCAGTCGATGGGCTCCTGCTCGGCCACGACGGTCCACGTCTCGTCCCTGCCCAGACGTAGCTGGCCGTACGCATCGAGATCGAGATTGCCCGTACGTCCCGCGATCCACGCACCGGACGCGCTGCCCGGGAACAGTGGCTTGGCGACGTTCCACGATGACCAGATGGTCGCCATCCCGCCGTTGCTCAACGAGAGCAGCGCCATGGTCGACACTTCGGCGCCGCGCGCGGGATCGTGCTGGACCTGCGCGCTGACGCTCGTCACCTCCGCCCCGGTCAGCCACCGGATCCGGTCGATGTTGTGGACGGCGTGACCGAGGAACGTGCCGCCGTTCTGCGGCTCGCTCTGCCAGGGTGGCAGCGATCCAATCCCGCCCGTGGCGAGGATTCGCTCCTCGACCATGCGCACCTCGCCGATCGCCCCCTCGCGAATCAGGCGATGCGCGGTCATGTTGCAGGTGCGGAACCGCTGGCCGAACATGATCATCAGCGTGACGCCCGCTTCCTGCGTGGCGTGCAGGATGTGATTGCATTCCTCCACCGTGGTCGCCATCGGCTTGTCCAGCAGGACGTGCTTGCCGTGTGCGGCCGCGGCGATGGCGTGCGCCGCATGTTCGGACGGTGGTGTGCTGATCAGCACGGCGTCGAGGTCGTCCCGTGCCACCAGTGCCTCGACGGACGATTCGGACGCCGCGCCGTAGTCCTGCGCGAGCGCGGCCGCCCGCGACCCGCCAGCGATCGCGACGAGCGCGGCTCGCGTCAGATAGCGGGTGACCGTCTCGGCATTCGTCCGGCCCATGAAGCCGGCGCCGATGATGCCGATCCGGACGGCTCTCATCGCGGCGCCTCGGCGGTGATCAGCGTGTCGAGCACGCCAATGCCCTCGATCTCGCCGCGCACGCGATCGCCTGGCTTCAGCGACAGCCCGCGCGCGGCGCCCACGCCGTCCGGTGTGCCCATCGCGATGATGTCGCCAGGCTCGAGCGTCACCACCGACGAGATGTACGCGATGGTCTCTGGAATGCGAAAGATCATCTGGGACGTGTGGCCGTCCTGCATCAGCTCGTCGTTCACCCACAGCCGGAGGCGAAGATCGTGCGGCTCCGGGATCTCGTCCTTCGTCACGATCTCGGGACCGAGCGGCGCCGAGCCGTCGAACCACTTTCCCATGAGCCAGTCGAAGAACGGATCGAGCTCGCGCAGGGTCCGGGGCTCGACGCGCGCGTTGAACCGGCGCTCGCTGATGTCGTTCATGGCCGTGTAGCCGAAGACCGCCTCCATCGCCTCGTCTGTGCTCACGCGCGTCGCCGCCCGGCCAATCACGACGGCCAGCTCGATCTCCCAATCGAGGCAGACGTTGTTCGGCCGCAGCGCGATGGCGCCGCCCGGACGGTTGACGGCCGTTGGCGGTTTCCAGAAGACCTGCGGCGTCACCGTCTCGCGCTCCCCGACCGGCGTGAAGCCGCTCTCGACGACATGCGAGCGGTAGTTGCCGGCCAGCGCGAGCAGCTTGCGCGAGCCGCGGATGGGCGCGTCGAGCCGCAGCGTCGCCAACGGCCGCTCCGCGATGGGCGGCGCCAGCGGCACGCTGAGCGGCGCACGCACGCCGCCCGCGCCGGCATCGAGCCCGGGGGCCGGCCCGAGATCCAACACCGTGGCGCCCCGACGCACGCCAACGTGCACGGCATCGTCGTCAGCGAAGAATCGGAGGATGCGCATCGGATCCCCACTACAAGGCGAGCAGTCGCCGCGCGTTGCCGCCGAGCACGGCGTCCCGGTCAGCGTCGCTGATGCGCGCCCGCAGGATCTTCGCGAGGCCCGCGGCCGCGAGCTGGATCGGCGCGCCGCTGCCGAACAGGATCCGGTCGCTCCCACATTGCGCCACGAGCGTCGTGATGGCCTCGTACCCCATCACGCACGATGTTTCGAGATGTACGTCCCGATAGCGCGCCATCAGCCAGACCGCGAGCTGCAGCTCCCACAGATAGTTGATGCCGGCCAGCAGCCAGACCACACGTGGGTGCCGTGCCACCAGCGCCTCGATGACCGGCAGCTCCTGCATCGGCACGCCCCAGTTCATCACGATCCGGAGCGGCAGCAGCACGGGCCATCGCCGCGCGGCGGCGTCCTCGAGGATGCGGTCGACGAACGCGTTGTACAGCGGATGGTAGCTGTGGTGCTGCGGATACAGCCGGATGCCGCGAAAGCCGCGTCGCGCGTACGCCTCGAGATCGAGCTCGCGCGGCGGGAGCGCGTGGCTGAGCTCGAGCGTGCCGAGGCAGGCGAAGGGCACGAACCGGCCGTCGTGCTCGCGGCACGCGCGCTCCACGTCGCCGTTGCCATCTTCCCAGTGCACGAACACGCTGCGCGTGGAACAGATGGCCGCCCGATCGATGCCAGCCGCGGCGAGCGTCTCGGCGACCTCTTGCGGTGCGGAGGCGGGGATGGGCCAGTACGGCCATCTGCCGATGAAGGCGTTGATGTCGAGAATCACGCCTGCACTCCCATCACGCGCAGGATGTTGCCGCCGAGGATCGCCTCGAGCTGTGACGAGGAGACGCGCGCGCCGCGGATCTTCTCGAGCTGCGGCCAGGGATCGAGCAGCGGCATGTCGGTGCCGAAGAGGATGCGGTCCGCGCCGAGCGCCGCCACACACGTCTCGAGGAACCCGGTGTCGATCGTCGAGCTGGCGGTGTCCAGGTACAGGTGCTCGAACCGCTGGGCCGCTTGAATGGCCCGGTTCCAGTCGCCCTTCGCGAAGGGCTGCGCGCCGGCGTGCGCCATGATGAGGCGACACTCCGGCACGTGCCCGAGCAGGTAGTCACACTCCGGCGGTGTCGTGTGCGCGAGGACTGGAAACTGCAGCTCGACACATTTCTCGAGGATGGGGATCATCGCCGGCTCGGCAATGCTCATCTCGGGCGTCGAATAGATCTTGAGCCCGCGCATGCCGTAGTCGTGGCGGCAGCGCTCCAGCTCGTCGAGCGCCTCCCGGCCGAACCGCGTGGAGTGCAGGCTCGCATACCCGAGGATGCGATCGGGAAAGCGACGCATCTCCTCGAAGAGCAGCCGATTGCCTTCGTGCATGTCGTAGAAGAGCGCGGTCAGGTCGGTGCAGCAGATCATGTCGATGCCGAGCTCGTCCGCGCGACGCACGAGCAGGTCGCCGTCGGCGTCGATCTGCAGCCGGGTGGACTTGCCGATGTGGACGTGACAGTCCACCAGCATCAGTGCGCCTCGCCTTCGATGCGCTCCGGCCACGGAGTTCGCGCGAGCCGCAGGTGCTCGATCCGCACGGCTGCGCGCGCCTGCTGTTCCACGTGCGTCAGGTGCGAGAGCAGGTCGCGAATACCGGTGCCGCTCCAGGCGGCGGCGAGCCAGTACTGGCCCTCGACGAGCTGTCCCGGCGCGAGCTGCCGGCGGAACAGCACGACCTCGTTCGCGCCGTCCTTCGTCGCGATCGGCGGCGCCGCTGCGGCCGTGGACGTGTCGTAGTAGAGCGCGAGGCCGAGCGCCCCAATCTCGGGCGATTCGGTGCCGCGCAGCGCGAGACGTCCGGCCGCGTGGTCCACGGTCATGTCCGGGAGGTGGCGCACGCCGGCGCCGACCTCGTAGCGGCGGACGATCTGCAGCGGCACGACTTGAAACCGGCATTCGACGTGCGTTGCGCCGGCCGTGATCGTGTACGTGGCGCGCACGGCGACCTGCTCGGCCTCGCTCAACCGCCACCGATCCAGGCGGGCCTCGACGATCGCCCGCAGCGGGCCGGATGCGACGACGCGGTACCGCGGCACGTGGGGTGGCGGACGCGCGTGCGCGTAATCGGGAACGTTGAGCGGAGGCCGCTGGACCTCGCGCCCGTGGCGGAGGAAGAGCCCGCCAAGACCGAGCGTGTCGCCCAGGTGGATGACGTCGCGTCCGGCCGGCGATGGATGACGCGATCCCAGGTACCCCACCAGCGCGTTGAACAGACCCGGCTGCCCCTCGTGCCGGGCCTGCACATCGAGGAAGAAGCCGCCGTACGTGCGATACCCGATCAGCGCCGACTCGAGCGTCGCGGTCGCGTGGTTGTACCCGAAGGCGTGGCTCGCGTGCACGCGCTTCGGCCAGGGAAGCGTGTCGCGTAGCGTGCGCGAGAAATACACATGGACTGGTGCCGAGGCGTGAGCGTCCAGCTCGATCGGAAACACGAGCTCGTCTGGCGTGCCGTCGCTGTCCAGATCGTCGATCTGGGACGGGAGCACCGCCGGCGGCGAACCGGGTCGCACGACGATCGCAAGCGTGCCAGGAAAGCGCAGCGCGGCCGAGGACGCCCGCGCGACCGGCACTGCGGCGAGCGTGCGCACGGAGGCCGAGGACGGGTTGATCACGTCGAGCTCCAAGCGCTCGGCGAAGTTCGGAAGCAGCCAGTCCGGCGGCACGTCGTCCGGGGGCTGGGCCTGGGGCGCCATGAGCGCGCTGGCGAGGAGGGATACCGCGAGCATGACCATCTCGTGTCGGCGCGCATGATGACACTGCCGTGTCACTCTGTCAAATGGCGGTTGACAATTGTGACAAACAGAGTTTAACTCTCCCC
This sequence comes from Luteitalea sp., assembly GCA_009377605.1. Classification (NCBI taxonomy): domain Bacteria; kingdom Pseudomonadati; phylum Acidobacteriota; class Vicinamibacteria; order Vicinamibacterales; family Vicinamibacteraceae; genus Luteitalea; species Luteitalea sp. Next base: position 9,489 of record WHTT01000038.1, on the reverse strand, counting down.
AACGCTCAGTGACCAGACGACGGCTGCCGTCTCCCCGCACGGCGGCACTCGAATGCACCCCGGACCGGAGCGTCCACGCGTGCCTGCGGTGACGACGGTGTGATTGGGAGGACATATGGGTTGGGCGATCCGCCTTCTGCTCGTTCTGCCTGCGCTGCCGCTCGCGTCCGGTGCGGTCTTGGCGCAGAGCACCGACGCGACCTTGCTCGGCACCGTCTACGACCCGTCCGGCACCGTGCTGCCGGGCGTGACGATCACGGTGACCAACGTTCGCACGAACGCCACGTGGACCGTCGTCACCGGCGACGCCGGCGGCTACGAGGTGCGCGCCCTCCAGCCCAGCGGGTATACGCTTGCCGCCGAGCTGGCCGGATTCAAGAAGCAGGTGCTCACCGGGCTCGTGCTCCAGGTGAACCAGGCCGCACGTGTCGACGTCACCCTGCAGCTCGGCGACATCGTTGAATCGGTGGCCGTTGAGGCCAAGGCGCCGCTCGTCCAGTCGACGACCGGCGCGCTCGGCCAGGTGATTGACAATCGCAAGATCGTGGAGCTGCCGCTGAACGGCAGGAACTTCACCCAGCTTGCGACGCTCACGCCGGGCGTCACCGCCAGCGGGCCGCTGGGAACGGGCCGCGCCAGCTCCGTGGCGGTGAGCGGCTCGCGCGCGACGAAGACCGAGTTCCTGCTCGACGGCGTGTCGACCACGGGGCCGATCAACGGCGGCACCGGCGTGCTGCCATCGGTGGACGCGCTGCAGGAGTTCAAGGTGCAGACGAGCGCGTTCGCAGCCGAGTTCGGACGCTCGCCGGGCCTCGTGAACATCTCCATCAAGTCCGGGACGAACGAGCTCAACGGCGGCGCCTACGGCTTCTTCCGAAACGACGTCTTCGACGCGCGCCAGACGTTCGCACTCGAGAAGCCGCCGCTCGACCGCAGGCAGTTCGGCACGCTGCTCGGTGGCCCGATTCGCCGGAACAGCCTCTTCTTCTTCGCCAACTATGAAGGACTTCGCGAACGCCGCGGCGTCACATACAACCTCGTCGTCCCCACGGCCGCACAACGGCAGGGCGACTTTGGGGCCACGCCTATCTTCGATCCAGCGACCACGGTGGTGGAGGGCAGCTCGTTCAGGCGTGCGACCTTCCCGGATAACCGCATCCCGGCCGACCGCATCGCGCCGCAGGCCGCCTACTTCCTCCAGTTTCTGCCCGAGCCGAACACACCTGACGGGCAGCGCTTCGTGCACTCGCCGAGCACGCGCGACGACAACGATCAGCTCACGCTGCGCGTCGACAAGGCGCTCGGCGGAGGCAGCAGTCTATTCGGACGCTACACACTCGTCGACGTCGAGACGTTCACGCCGGCGGCCCTTCCGGCGCTCATCGGCCAGACGCTCACGTCGCGGTTTCAGAACGCCGCTGCCAGCTACACGCGCACGCTAGGCCCGGCCATGCTTTCCGAGACGCGGTTCGGCTACAACCGCGAATACACGCTCGAGGGTGCCCCTGGCCTCGGCACGAACCACACGCAGGCCGCCGGCATCGGCGGCTTCGAGCGCACGACCGAGGAGCTCCCGCGGTTCCCGCAGATCGGGATCATCGGCTTCGCGGGCATCGACGGGCGCACCTTCAGGCCACTCAACAACACCAACGACATCTACCAGCTGATTCAGACGATCTCCTGGTTCGCCGGCAACCACACCTGGAAGGCCGGCCTCGACTACCGGTATCAGGACAACAGCAACTTCAACGCTGCGTACAACAGTGGATTGTTCAGCTTCACAGGCGCGTACACGCGCGCCCCGTCGGTCAGCGGATCCGGATCGGCCTTCGCCGATTTCCTGCTGGGCCTGCCCGGCTCGGCCCAGCGGTCGTTCCCGCGCGAGCGGTTCGGTAACCGCTTCACCAACCTGCACGCGTTCGTCCAGGACGACTGGCGCGTCTCGAACGACCTGACGATCAACCTCGGGTTGCGCTACGAGTACAATCCGTGGCCGCTCGGCTACGACAACCAGCTGTCGCTGTTCGATATCAGCCGCGGCCAGGTGATCCTGTCGTCGCCCGTGAACCTGGACGGCCAGAAGATCGCCCGCGCCGCGTACGACGCGCTGCCTGGCGCATACGTGACGACCGACGAGCTCGGCCTGCCCCGCCGGATCCAGTCGAACGACCTGAACAACGTCGCGCCGCGCGTGAGCGCCGCCTGGCGCCTGTTCGGCGACGGCCGCACCGTGCTGCGCGGCGGGTACGGTGTGTTCTACGAGCCGGTGAACGCCAACGGGCGCACGGGCGGCGTGATCAATCCGCCCTTCCTGTTCGACGAGGCCGCGAGCAACGACACGCCTATCCCGAACCGCTCGCTCGCGGAGTTCTTCGCGGCGCAGCCGCCGTCAGCTGCCTCGCCGCCGATCATCGACGCGCGCCCGCTGGATCAACGATCGCCCGACGAAGAGACCTGGAACGTGACCGTCCAGCGCGAGTTGCTCGACGACATGGCCGTCGAGATCTCCTACTTGGGCAAGCGCGGTAAGCATCTCGAGCGCGATGTGTGGTTCAATCAGCCGGAGCCCGGCCCCGGTGACATCCAGACGCGGCGCCCGTTCCCGCGCTTCGGCCGGGGCATCCTGCGTGACGATGGCGGCCGCAGCACGTATCACGCGCTGCAGGCCAAGGTCGAGCGGCGGCTGTCGGCGGGCCTGTCGTTTCTCGCGTCATACGCCTACGCCAAGTCCATGGACGATGTCAGCTCCGATATCGGCGGCGCGGTGCAGAACCCGCGGGACTTCGACGCGGAATGGGCGGTCTCGGACTTCGATGTCACGCACAACTTCGTGTTCAGCGGGTTGTACGAGCTGCCGTTCGGTCCCGACAAGCCCTGGCTCTCGGAGGGCGTAGCGGGCGCGCTGCTCGGCGGGTGGCAGGTGGGCACGATCGTGCAGGTGCGGAGCGGGCTGCCGTTCACGCCGCGCATCAGCGTGGATCAGGCGAACACGGGGACGCCCCAGCGGCCTAACCGTATCGGCTCAGGGGGCCGTGACGAGCCCACGGTGGCTCAGTGGTTCAACCCGGCCGATTTCGAGGTGCCGGCCGCATTCACGTTCGGCGACTCCGGCCGCAACATCCTGCGCGCCGACAATTACGTCAACGTGGACCTCGTGCTGTCGAGGACGCAGCGGCTCGTTGGGCGGGCCGCGCTGCAGTTCCGTGCGGAGGCGTTCAACCTGTTCAACCACGCGAACTACGGCAGGCCGGCTGCGTTCATCGACACCGCGACGGCTGGCACTGTCTTCTCGGCCGCGGCTCCGCGGATCCTGCAGTTTGGCCTGAAGCTGACGTTCTAGCGTGAAAAAGGAACCGGGGACCTTTTCCGGGACGAACGATACCCAGAGAAGGACCTCCCTCCTTGGTCGCGGAAAAGGTCCCCGGTTCCTTTTTCACGGCGCGTTCGGCGAACGCGCCCTACCACACGGTAGGGGACGCCTCGCCCGAGGCGTGGGTTCAATGGTAGGGACACCTCGCCGAGGCGTCCGTTTCTAACGGACTGGCAGCGCGGACGCGAGCGCGTCGAGCGCTCGCGCCGCCTCCACGTAGCGGCCTTCGTCGTAGCGCTGGCTGAACGCCTCGATCTCCTTCGTCATCCTCCAGAAGCGCAGGCTGTCGCCCATCGAGTAGCCGGTCTCCAGGGAGCCGGGGTCCATGCTGCGCCTTTTCCGGCCATCTCGCTCCCGCGACGGATACGGACCGGCCGCCGCCCGCGCGTACAGGGCGTCGCGTACCGCGAGATAGTGGAGCTCACGCGCGATGTCGAGACAGTAGCGGATGCGCTCCGGGTGCGAAGCGCGCGCGGCCTCGGCCTCGTAGGCGGTGGCGGCCGGCGAGCGCGCCACGTTCTTCAGCGCCGCGATGATCTGGCGGTTCTCCTCGATGGCCCTCGGGAGCACGCGCTCGTGGTACTCGCGTGTCAAGGCCTCCCGATCGAGCGGCACTCGCCGTGCCCGCGGCGTGAACCGCGCGACACGCACGGGCGTGGGACGGTCGGGCAGGAACACCTGCACGGTGTCCAGATAGCCGTCGCGATCGGTGTCGAACCAGCGGAATTCGAGATCCTTGCGCGGCTCCACGAGATATCCGGCTTCGAGCCATCCTTCCGTCGCGCCGAACAGGTGATAGCGCTTGTCAGCGTCCGAGTAGTAGATCGCACGCGCCGACGACGGCGTCGGAGAATACTCGCGGCGCATGTTCCAGCGCGTGGTTGGGCCGCCGGTGTTGGAAAGATAGACGCGCTCGTAGATCCAGAACTGTCCCTCCCATCGCCGCACCGAGCGCGACTCATCCCAGGTGAACCCCGTTTCCTGTGCGGGATAGCGCAGGCCGACGGCGATGCCCCGCTTCCACGCGATGCGCCGCACCGTTTGCGGCGGGCGACGACGCGGATTCGTGTAGGTCATGTCGGGATAGTCGTACGGCGCACGTCCCACCATGGTGAATCCGAACGTATAGTGCGGCGCGTCGACTCCCTCCGGCCGCGGCTCGACATCGAGATTGAAGCTCAGGCGCACGTTCACGTTGCCGAGCTCGCCGAGCGGCGTGGCCTGTGGTGCCCACATGTAGTCGTAGTTGTTCGCGTAGTCGGTATCGGGGCCCGTCAGGCTGGCGAGCGGCGCCGCGCTCACGCGCAGCACCGTATCGCCATGTCCGTCACCATCGTCGTCCCAGAACGCAAAGGGACACTCCGAGAGCGGTAGCCACTCTTTCGTCACCGGATCGTACTTGTTTAGAAAGATCTGCAGGTTGCCGCGAAACCTGTTGATCCCCTCCTCGCCGGCGTACGACCACTCCTTCAGCCCGAAGATCTGTGCGCCGTCGTCGTCATAGTTCTCGCCGAACCAGGCGTAGCGCAGGTACCCGTCGCGGTAGTACCGCAGCTCCATCTCGTCGGCCCGGCCGTCGTCGTCATTGTCGATGTAGTCGACCAGCCGGTCCACGAGACCGGTGCCCTTGAAGCTCACGAGATAGGCGGTGCTCGCCCTGTTCCAGATCTCCTCGGCGCGCCCCGAGTCGTCGATCGCCTCGACGATGTGCCCGTTCTGACGGGTGACGATCGTCTCCGGCCGGCCGTTGCCGTCGAGGTCCAGCGTGAAGCGCTCGCCGTCGGCCAGGGCCTGCGCTTTCGGCCACCAGGGCTTGGTCAGGAAGGTGAGCCGGCCCTCCTCCGTCATCGCGGTCTCGCGCATGTACCAGGGCAGCGACGCCGGGGACAGCGGTGCGACGTTGCGCGCGCGGCCGGGCGCGGCACCCGAGGAAGCTGCGATCTGTCCCGTCGTGAGCGGCGTCGTCGCCAGGAGCAGTGTCGCGAGCAGCCGTGCGGCCATGGCGCGAGTCATCGGGCTCTCCCAGAAGGCCAAAGCCCGACCGTCGGGCTGGCAGGCGTCACCATGGCATGCGTGGCCTCGCTCTGTCAAATCATGTTTGACACAGCAATACCCGTCGCTCTTCCCGGTCGCGATCCGCGCACCGCGGTCTCGATCGCGTCGCGCCAACTTCGGAACAGCCGAGCCTTCACTATAGCTGTTGACAGGCTACAGCTTTGGCCTTGTCATGCATCTGTAGCGAAACAACATGTCTGGTTTCAAGACTGACGTGCCGTATGGCATGCTCGATTTGCCGGAGTCGCTGTCATCAGTGTCCGTGCGCTGGTCGCCCGCGTGCTGGGTCTCGCTCGTGGCCGACAGGTCGAGAGACGCGCAAGCGTTTTCCGCCACTTTGTCGGGCCTACCGCTTCCGGAGGATCCATATTGACCTCTGTCCGCTCCTCAGGGGCAGCGAGAAGACGACGCCGTCGTTCCGGCTTGCTGCGATGCGGCAGCGACGGGAGCTGCAGGCGGGCGACTTCAGCGCGTCGACCGCCACCGCCTGTCGCGCACGGACATGCCGAACCCTCACTGCCCGGCGTACAGGCGGTCGAGGTCGACGAGCTCGACGTCACCTCGACGCTGCGCTTCGGCACGGAGGTCGCGCGCGACTCCGGCCGTGGACACCAGAATCAGACGCGGCGGGACCGTGACCTGGCTAGGCGGCAGGAGAGCGCGGAGATGATCGAGCCGCTTCAGCTCCTCGATGGCCAGGGCTCGTCCGTGGGCCTTGGCTTCGCCGATCGCGATGATCCGTTCGCCTTTGCCAGGCCGGCCGTCGGTGACGACCAGATCGAGTTGGTGTCCCCGCCGGTGGTCGCGGCAGGCGAGAACGGCCGGCCGCACCTTGGTCGCGACACCACCGACGGTCGCTTCGGCGGCATGGTGCATGCACCAGATTCGCGCCAGATCCTCCAGGTGGGGGCCATAAATGAGGGAGACGACCGTCTCTCGAGCGTCCGCCCACACCCGTGCCGAGGCTCGCGCGACGAGACGCGCCTCGTTGGGGCGAAGGATCAACTGGTGCGTACGGATGATCGGTTCGCGGATTCGATAAATACTTCGCTTCTGCCGAAACGCATCCTCCACCTTCTCGACGAGCTGGACCTGTTCCAGGGCAACGAGCGGATGAGTCAGGCTGGAATCCGGCCGCCCGAGCGCGGCGGCGATCTCCCCACGGCGCGTGCGGCCCTGGCTCAGCGCGGCCAGGACCGCGTGGCAGGTGAGCCGGTCGGTGATCTCGGGCTCCTCCTGCAGCAGCACGTTGCCTTCGCGGAAGAGCGCGCTCGACGGGTGGAGCAGACGTTGCTGAACCCAACGGTCAAAAGCGGCGAGGGTCGTTGGGGCGGCACCGGCCATCTCAGGATACGCGGGCGTGCCGCCGAGGAGCGCATGTACGCGGAAGGCGAGCGCCGGCTGCCCCGCGAGTCCCCAGAGACCGGCCGCGGCGCGGTAGTCCAAGGGATTGAGCATGATCTCCGCGCTGGCCCTGCCCCGCAGCGGCGCGCTCCCCGTGAGGAGACTGCGCATCGTTGTCAAGGCGCTGCCACAAAGAATCAACCGAGTGCGGCCACGCCGACGCGCGGTACCACGCGGGCTGAGGCCGTTCTGAATGACCGACGCGAGCTCGCGGGATGCCTCGAGCAGGTAGCCGAACTCGTCGAGCACGACCGGGACCGGTGCCTTGACGCCGTCGCCCAGGGCGAGCAGGGCGTCGATCGCCGTCCGCCAGTCCGCGAACGCGCTTCGTGTTGGCAGCCTCCGGAAGCGAGCGTAGGCTTCGCCAAGACCCGCCAGCTGCTGTGTGGCTGACTGCTGGAGGCCGGTGAACATGAAGCCGCCGGTTGCCTCGGTGAGCAGCTCCAGCATGAGCGTCTTGCCCTGCCGCCGCCGCCCGTAGAGTAGTGCCAGCGTGGCGCCGGGCCTGGGGTCGGTGGCGACCGTCGCGAGGTCGGTCCACTCGGCGTCGCGATTCCAGAGGATGTCCGGCTTGCGCATCGGCACAATGGTATCTCAGACAATGGTTGTTTCAACTACCATTATCGGCGTGACTATTGTATGGTCACGAGCCGGCGGGCAGCCCGCTGAGGACCGGATCATCGACGGCCATCCAGTCCTTCCCTCGGCGTTCAAGACTGCCGCCGACCAGCCGAACGGCACGGATGCCCGCCGCCGACAGTCGCATGCGCTCGAGCAGACGGGCGTCCTTGGACACGACGTCGGGTAAGAGGCCGTTGCGGCGAAGACTTGCGGAGAACGAGCCACGGTGTCGAGCAGATAGCGGTGGTCGCTCGCCAACCAGCAGCTCCGGCGGCGACCTCACTCGCCGGACGCTCTTCCACTCCGCGAGATTGCCCTCATGTTAAGGTCTTTGGGCCATCGATCCCACCGACATGAACACCGAGCTCCTGCATGCCGATGTCGAGTTCCTCGAGCGAGCACTTGCCAGACCGCTTCAATTGAGCAACGGACCGATCACGAAGCTGACGGAAGCTCGCGTCGCGGTCCGCGTCATCGTCGCGGGGAAGGAGGCTACGGGCCGTGCCTCCATCTATTTGAGCGATCTCTGGGCCTGGCCCGATGCGTCGCTCTCGCACGCAGAAAAGAACGCAGCGCTCCGCCGTCTCTGCGAAACCATTGCAGGAGGCCTCGGTTCGCTCTGCGGGGGCGAGGCGGAACATCCCTTGGAGCTCGGCCTCCGCCTGCATGGTGCCATGTGGGCAGCGGATCATCCGCCGGTGCTCGCCCGGCTGATGTGCGCCAGCCCGTTCGATGCCGCCATACACGACGCTGCCGGCATCGCCCTGGGTCGCTCGGCATTCCAGCTCTACACCGAGCCAGTCCCCATCCCCACCGCAGACCGCTACTTTCCGAAGACCGGCGCCTGTCGAGCCATCCAGCGCATCGTCCGCGAGCCGGTCACAGCGCTTCCGCCTGGTGGATCGTCGGCGCACACGACTCCCTGACGGCCGAGGTGCTGCCGATCGTGCGCGCAGGGGGCTACGGTTGCTTCAAGCTGAAGCTCTCCGGAAAGGACAGCGCGGCGGACGTGGCTCGCACGGTCGAGATCTTTCGAACAGCCAAGGCGCTCAGTCGCGGACGTCCCAGGCTGTCGCTCGACAGCAATGAAGGCAACCCGGACGCGGACAGCGTCGTCGACTATCTCGAGCGGCTTCGTGGGGCCGATCCCGAGGCGTTCCAGGCCGTCGCGTATCTCGAGCAGCCGACCGGTCGCGACATCCGCCGCCACGCCTTCGATTGGCGCAAGGTGGCACGGCTCAAGCCTGTCCTGTTGGATGAAGGCCTCGTCGGCGGCGACGTGCTTCCGGCGGCTGTCGAGCAGGGGTGGAGCGGTCTCGCCGTCAAGACCTGCAAGGGACACAGCTTCTCGCTGGTCGTTGCGGCATGGGCGGCCCAACACAAGCTTCTGCTCGCCATGCAGGACCTGACGAACCCTGGCCTGGCGGCCATTCATGCCGCCCTGTTCGCGGCCCACGTGCCGACGATCAATGGCGTCGAGCTGAACTCGCCGCAGTTCACGCCTGACGCCAATCGTGACTGGCTGCCTCGACTGGCGTCCCTCTTCCAGCCACGAGGAGGCCTGCATCAGCTCGCGTTCGCGATACCGGCCGGCCTCGGATCCACGCTGTGAATGCTGGACCGCACCGAGGCCCACGCCGGCCGCCCCGGTGCGAGCTGACGGGGGTCTCCGTTCCGACAGCGCTCAGGGGAGCAGCTTTGCTCCCATTCGGTCTCGCACGCAGGAGACAGACACATCTTTGGACTGTTCGCGGGCATTTCACGCAAACATTTCGCGGGCAAGCTGTTGACACTCTCGGTACGCATGAGTAGACTCCGTAGCCAGCCGTCACAAATAGAACCAGTTCTGCATAGCAGAAATTCCTGCGGTCAATTGGCGGGTCCGCGCGGGCACCCCAAAGGAGACTGTCATGCACGGTAGCGTTTCGAAGGCTCGCCGGAACCTAGTGTCCCGTAACAGTGATTCGTCACATAAGTCCCGGGCGGGGCATCCCGGCTGGCGGCGTTGCTCGTCGGTCAAATACGGCCTGTATGCTCCC
>WHTT01000037.1 GCA_009377605.1 Luteitalea sp. | reverse complement strand
CCGAACGTTTGCTGGCGCAGGCGCTCGAGGGCGGCGGTCGCGACAATGTGACAGCCCTCCTCGTCCGGTACGACGATTAGGACGCGTGCCAAAGTTACGCCAAACTGATTTGGCACGAATTGGATACTATGTGTGGAACGTAGCGAGGGGTCTTTAGACCCCTCGTGCCCTTCGCCGGCTGCACCTGGAGGTTCACATGACCAGGTCTCAACAATCTATCGCTCGCGTCGCAATCGTGTGCACGTGCCTGGCTGCCACGTTCATCGCAGGAGCATGCGCGCAGAGCACGTCACGTGACGATTCGCTCGAAGCGCTCACGATTGCCGTCAAGAACAATCCGGATCTCGAATTGATGGCGACCGACGCGGAGGCCAAGATACTCACCGTTCGCGTCAAGAGTGTCGATCGCGTCATTACGGTGACGCCGGACGATCTCGACGACGGACGTCTTGTGCTCGATCTCCCAGAAGAGGGTGACGCGCCGTCGGCACGCGACGAGGCCCCCGCAGAAGCCCCGCGCTCCGGACAGCCAGGAACCGCGTCGAGCGCACCCATGCCGGAGAGTGGGCCTCCCTCGGAGTCTCCTGAAGAGCCGGCCTCCGACGGTGCGCGATTGACGGCTGGCGCCGAGGGGAAGCGAGCAGAGCTCAAGGCCACTCCCGACGGGGGGACCCAACTCACCGCACAGAGCAAAGGAAAGCGCGCGGATGTCAAGACCGGAGCCGATGGCATCACGGTTGACGCCGGTGGAAGACGGGTCACCGTTGGTGGCGATGCTGGTGGCCTGAGCGTCACCGCAGAAGGGGAGTCGGAAGACACTGACCGCGACGCGGCGCTGCCCGAAGAGCCACCGTCGTCGCCGCCCGCCGGGGCGAGCTCGAGCGCGGGCCGTCGTCGGGTCACTTCCCCGATCACGTGCGGGGCGACGCAGGAGTTGCAGCTCGACAACATTGTGCTCGAAGCGACGGGCAATGCCATCGAGGCCTCCGGCAGCTGCCGACTCATCCTCACGAACAGCGAGATCTCGGGCGGCGAGTACGGCGTTGAGGTCCGCGGCGACGCCGAGGTCCAACTGCTCGACAGCGTCGTGGACGGCCGGCGGGGCGCGCTTCGCGTCGCGGGGATGGCCGTGGCAAGCGCGCAGGACAGCGAGCTCCGCGGAGGAGTCGAGACCAGCGGCAAGGGTCGCTTCGACGACCAGGGCGGCAACACGATCCGCTGATCGGGCTTCAAGGGGTGTTGTCAGAACCACTGGCCAGGCGGAACACGACGTGGACGAAGCCGAAGCGCAGACGATCGCCATCCGCGAGTCGGACTTCGACGCCCGGATCGAGGCGCCGTTCATTGACGAAGGTGCCGTTGCGCCCTTCATCCTCTCGCAGATAGTAGCCGTCGGGCCTCATCGCGACCTTCGCGTGGCGCCGGCTCAATGTCTTGTCCGAATCGAATGGCGTGAGGTCCACGTCGGGCGCCACACCCGTCGATCGGTCGACCCGGCCGATGGTGCACTGCGGGTGTAGCGGAATCGCGGTCTCCGACGCCTCGTGCAGGAACACGGCGGACGAGGGCATCTCGGTTCCACCCGAGCCGAGGCGCCGGCTCAGATGGCGAACCATCAGCACCGCGATCTCGGGGCTTTGTCGGACGATCTCCGAGAAGCCTGCACGGTCGAGACGAAGCAGTCGACAGCGGGTGAGAGCTCGCGCAGACACCTCCCGCGGCACATCGTCGAGAAGCGATCGCTCACCGAAGAAGTCGCCAACATCGAGTGTCGTCCGCCGTTGGTCGTGCGGACCCGCGATGAGCTCCACCTGGCCTTCCTCGATCACGTAGAGCTCACCGCCCGCCTCGCCCTCCCGGAAGACGAAGTCACCGCTGTTGATTTCGATGGACTCAGACACTATTGAATCAGGTCAGTAAGCTAGGCTGAAGCCGACAACTGCGCCACGTGGCACCAGGCCCTGGTCGGCGAGCGGAAACAGCACATCGGCATTCAGGACCAGCAGCCCGCCCAGGTGCGCGCGAGCGCCAACAGCCACGAAGAGCTGTGTGACGTCGAGCCCGCGACCGGTCATCTGCAGGTCGTCCGCAGCGACGAATGCCGCCGAAGGTAGCGCCCCAGGGCCGCGCGATGGAAACGTGGTCTCGCCCGCGGCCAAGCGCGAGAGGCCGCGTAGGTGACGCATGACGACGTCGGCAGAGACAGCAACACGGCGCACCAGTGGGATATCGACGCCAGCGACGGCACCAATCTCATCGGGCACCGTCAAATCCACCGGTGGGCGCACCACGTCCGCGCTCGCTGCATCGGCGGGGGCGTCGTATGCAGCGGGCAACTCGCCGGTTGATCTCGTGTAGCTCGCGTTGACGTGCGTCCCCACTCGCCCAAACCGCTCCGACCAAATCACGCGCCCCTCGGTCCGAGTGACACCGGAGCCGAGCAGCTCTTCTGCCTCTCCAGTCGGCAGGGTCACGTTCAGGCTCGCCGCCATCCCTCCGCCTGCTGTTTCCAGGAACCGATACTTTCCGTGGAGCACGAGATCGCCGAGGCCGGCGGCGTCCCCACTGGCGTAACTCGTGCGATGCTGCAGCTCCAATGGATCGAACTTGTGGGTGGTCGGCGAGTTAGCCGACGCCGTGCGCCACAGGCGTGAGGTCACACGAGTGCGGACATCGACCTTCACCAGCGGGACGACAATACCAACGTCGAGATGGTCAGCCACGCCATAGTTCAGGAGGAATGCAAACACGTTCCGGTCGATGTCGACCGACAGCGCCTCCTCCAATACGTCTCGCTCGAACGCGGGCCGAAGATCGGTCGGGCTGGACGGTGCATCTCCCGGCCCGCAACAGTCGTTGTGCTGGAGGAAGAATCGAATCTCGCCATCCTCGATGTCGAGGCCGTCGAGCGCCCTGTAGTGCAACGACTGCTGTACGAACCCAAAGCTCAACGAGTCCTGCCCGAGCGTGGTGGCGCGCTCCGCAAACGATGAGCGCGGCACCGGCAGGCGCGCTGGGTCCTCAGCGTCACCGTCGAGAGCGGTGCTCGGGCGGCCCTGCCAGGCGAGATTGACTGGAAACGTCGTCACCTGGAGTGCCAGAGCTGCGTTCAACTCCGCCGGCACCGGTGTGAGATCCGTCCCGGTCACGAAGTGTCGGGTATGGTCGTCTGGGGTTCGGAAGTTGTCGGCCCGCGCAGCATCGGCCAAGGCTGTCGGAATCAGCCGCGCGAGCGGTGGCGCTTGTCCGTGTGCCGGGGCAGCGACGCCAAGGGTGGCGACAAGGCTCGCGGCCGCGAGAATCAGGCTATCGACGAGACGCTCTGTCGTTCGACGCACCAAGGGCTCCTCGAAGAGACGCCTACGCTGAAACCTCGCGCGGCACCACGCCGCACCGACCGGTCCGCGCATCTTATAGCACACAGCCCGCGCACGGTCAGCCCAGCCGACGCGTCTCAGCGGTTGGGCGGGGAGCTGTTGCGGGAAACGTGTTCGGTGGTACCTCGAACGCCACGACGGAGGGCAAGCGCCAAGGCATGGCGAAACGCAGTAACGCGTATCCAATGCCTGACAGTCCGCGAAAAAAGCCCGGATCCCAGATGCGGTACGTGAACCGGTCGGAGGTGAGGCAGAAGTGGCCGTTCGCGCGCGCCCGCTCAGTGACGCGCCGCGCCAGGTGCGCGGCTGCCTGCACGACGTCGGGTCGCACGAGGCGTCGGCCCACGGTGAGCAGTGCCTCGGCTCTGCCCAAGTTGCCGCAGCAGAGGTGATCGCTTCGATGCAACGAGGAGCCCGCACCGCCCCTCGCAATCACTCGATCGAGCTGATCGCGCAGTGCCGCGTCGACAACGTCGACACTCGCCAGCCCGATTGCAAGGCCGATGCCCGGCGCCCCGTGGCACCAGGCCGTCATTGTCGCCGCACCAGTGTCAGGCGCGCTCGCGGGGCGGCGCTCGTTCGAGGCGTCGATGATGGGCCACTTCGCCTGTCCAGGCAGGAAGCGTGAGGCGACGTAGCGGTATCCTTCCGCGGCGGCGAGACGGAAGCGCTCGTCCCCGCTCACCTCGAACAACCGGCCAAGCGCGTACGCGATGCCCGCGACGCCATGCGCAAAGCCAGTGAACACGCGGCCGTCCGCAGTCCGCCACGCGGCGCCCTCTTTGCACGAAAGCTTGCAGGCGCAGAGATGCTCGCCGCAGTGCACTGCCTGTGCGAGCAACGACGCTTCGCCGGTTTCGCGATGCAACGCGAGCAGGCCGAGTATGGCGCCGGCGGCGCCACTCGTCACGTCGAGCGCCGCATCCGAATCAACGCGTGCGAGGGTCAGCCGGGCCGCAACTCGGAGTGCCAGCTCGAGACAAGCCGTATCTCCCAGCAAGCTCCCGACCGTCGTCAGGCCATAGACGATGGAGCCGAGGCCGGAGGTGCCGCCGATGGCATCCTCTGCCCACTTGCTGTCGTTGCCATCGACCGCTGCCCTGAGCGGTCGAACGGCATCGCGCGCGGCCGTACGCCACCGCTCATCACCAGTGGTCACCGAGAGCGCGGCGAGGAAGATCGGCAGCCCAACACTCCCATCGTACAGGTGGTGGTGAGGAGCCGGCTCCAGAGCCAGGCGTTTCGAGGGCTCGCCGTGAGCCGGTCGTCGCCGCCCGCTGTGCCGGAGCAGCTCCGCTCCGATCCATGCTGCGTGAGCCACCAGAACGGCGGGCGATCCCCCTTCCTCGGTGTCACGTTGCGCGGCAGGGGGTTCGGTCTCGAACCGGGTGTGAACTGCTTCGTGCAGGGCTCGGTCCAAGTAATCGAGCTGAACGCGTAGATCGTCTGCCGATAGGCGATTGAGCCGATCGTGTACCGCTGACAGACCGGACTGTCGGAAATAGCCGCTCATGACCGGCTTCCCGCCGGCGCGGATCGCCGTCTCGTTGGTCACGACGGTGAAACGTGGAATGTCGAGCGCTTCGAGCGCCCCTCGTTCGGCGACCACGAGAGGCCAGAACGCGGGTCGTTCCCGTGCCTGGCTGAGCGTTCGATTGAGCGCATCGAGCGCGGCGCTCCAGCGGCAGCCATCCTTCAGGTACTGCGGCCGCACCAGCACGTACCTCAACAATCCGTACTGACTGCTGGATCGCGGGAGCACGCGGCTGACGCAGCCAGAAAAGCGAGACAGCGGGCCGTCCGGCGCCCCGAGCTCGTCGCGATGGGTCATGAGAAAGCGATACGCGTCCTCGAACCCGCGGCAGACCTCGTCTGCGTAGTCGTCTGGGCGCTGCCGTACCCCGTCGAGCACCACTTGATTTCTGACGCGGGTCTCGAAGGTCCACTCGTCGACGTAGCCGATGGCATCGGTTCCGAGTGCGCGCCATGCTCGACGCGCAATTGCTGTCGCCCCTCTTCCCGTGCCGCGCAGCCCTCCCATGTCGAAGACCCGTTCCGATCCATCGATGAACGTCAGAAGGCCACTCGTCAGGCAATTGTCGCCGGCAGGCGGTTCGTGCTCGAGAGCCGCGCTGCCTGCCGGTCTGTTCGGGGCCACAGCAGGAGCCAGGGGTTGCAACGTCAGCTCCAGATCGATCAGCACGGGACCGTCACGCGTCGCGACGACGTTCTCCATGTGAAGGTCTTCGGCACGTAGCACATGCGCGAGACAGAGCAGCCCGCCGCTCTGTCGGTAGTAGCGCCTGACCTCGTCCACGTTGGAGAACGGCTCCTCATCGACGACCTCCATCCACCCGTACCCCTGACGGTCGAGCAGGCGCGCGCTCCGCTGGCGTGGCTCCAGACCGCGAGAGGCTAGCCACTCGACGAGCTCGCCGAAGACGCGCTCGAGGTCGACATGTCTTGGCTTGTAGATGAGTCGCTGGCCCGACTCGAACTGGAGCGCGATGACCCGGGAGCCACCGTCGTGCGGATCCGACAGCGCCGGCTCGAGCGACTGAACGCGCCCGAGCGGCCCTCCGCCGCCGAATTCACGAGTGATCGCATCGCGGTCCTCCTCAAGACGGTGCACGAGCTCGGTCGTCGTCCGCACCCACCGACCGATACTCCACGCCAACTGCTTCGCAAGGACCGGATAGCGCAGAAAGAATGCCGTGAGGCTACCGCTGAGCATCCGGTCTGTGAAGGCGGCATAGCTCTCGGAATGCGCTGTGCGTTCCTGCTTGAAATCCTCGAGCATCGCGAGCGCCGCGAGACCGGAGAGATCGCGTAACAGCTGCCTCTCGAGCTCCTCGATCGCCACGGGTGACAGCACTGCGTCGATCGTGCCTGCCGGGACAGCGGCCCGGCGGGCGCGTCTGCTCACGCGCAGAGCGGGCACCAGGAGGTCCACGAACGGTGGCCCTTCCTCCGCGTCGAACAACTCACTCTCTGGTAGCTGGCGGTGGCGCAACTCATCGGCCACGCTCGGCGCGAGCAGGATGACCTCCTCGACGTAGCGCAGCCAGTCAGGCTCTGGCAGCCCACCGGCGGACATGGAGAGCCCCGCCGTTACCGTCGAGAGATCCAGACCGTCCCAACCGAGCCGGCGCTCGAACGCTGCGGGGTCGCCTGGCGAGACTGTCTGGAGCCACGCGCGGAGGCAGAGGGCGGCTTGCTCGCTGACGATGAATGTCTCTCGAGGTGGGGTCTGTGCTCTAGCGAGCGCGGCGCGCTCGAAGACCGTGCAGGCGCCAAGCGTGAGCTGCTGCCGTTCATCGATGGTCACGCGCGAGGTACTTTGGGGACAGATGACGGCCGCCTCGGCGAGGCGGCCCTACCTAAAGAGAGACGGCGGGGTGCGACATGCAAGCGTCGCACCCCCACCGCCGAAAGACGAGCACTGACTACAGGCTGAGTTGGATGACGCTGGCGCCGCCCTGCCGCGCCTCGCAGTCGACGTTGACGTCGCCGCCGTCGAAGAAGCCGCCTGCGACCTTCTCGAGATCCGCGTCGCTCAGCTCACCCTCAGCAGCGACGTGCGGCACGACGATGTGAATCGTGTCAGCCGTGTCCTGGACAGCCTTCACGTTGAAGTTGCCCAGCGACGTGTTGAGCTGACGCTCCATGATGCCCTTCGGGTCAGCCAGCAGAGCCTCGCGATACTTCGCATCCTCGGTAGCGAACTTGCCGAGCAGATCCTGAACCTCGCCGCGAGTCATCTTCTGTGCCATTTCGGTCCTCCTGATTGAGTCTGTTTCCAATTTTGTGCTGGCGCGCGGCCCGTCCGCGCACACGCCACCTTCTTGAGCAACCCGCGTGCCAGATGGCACTCCTGGAGTCAACTCTCTGTCACTCAAGGGTTTTGGTCGATGAGCACAGGACCGCATGCTCTCGTGTGTTGGCGTGAGGCCTCCAACTGATGGAGCTCGACCATGGATGCTCACGGCTTGAGATCGTGATGGCGAAGAAAGTCCATGAACCGTTGGTAGTCGGACGCCGGCAGGCGGAGGAGCTCCAGCAACCGTCTGTAGTTCCCGCCGGAGGCGTTGAGGCCGGCCTTGATAAGTCCGCGAACTTGGGAACGGTTCAGGTCGCGCCGGATGAAAGCCTCGTAAACGACGGTCCAGAACGGCTCCTCCTGCTTGACGATCCGCTCGTAGAGGCTCGGCTGTTCAGCCGAGCGCATGCCCTCAGATTCTTCGAGATACGAGACAAACTCCGCCGGTTCAATCACATCGTCATCCGCCATCGCATAACCGGTCTTGACGACGCCAATGAGCTGGCGCACGTTGCCGGGCCAATCGTACGTCCCGAGCAGCTTGAGCGAGGCTGCGGAGAAGCGCTTGGCGACGCCGTACTTGGCCGCCAGCCTGTCGAGCCAGAAGTCGGTCAGCAGCCGCCAGTCATCGCCGCGCTCGCGGAGCGGGGGGATGGCAATGTGAAACTGTCGAAGGCGAAACAAGAGATCGAATCTGAACTGCTTGGTCGCGACCAGATGGTTCAGATGACCGTTGGTTGCTGACACGACGCGCACATCGACACTCCGCGATCGCGTGGCACCCAGTGGGCGAATCTCGCCGGTCGAGAGCGCACGCAGCAGCATCATCTGTGCACTGGGGCGGAGATCGGCAATCTCGTCCAGGAAGATGACGCCGCCGTCGGCTTCCTCGAACGCACCTTTTCGATCGGCGACCGCACCCGTGAAGCTCCCTTTCGTATGGCCGAAGAGCTCACTGACGGTGAGATCGCCTTCTTGGTACTGTGGACAGTTGGCGGCAACGAAGGGCTGCCCTCTGCTCGGGCCGAGCAGGTAGATGGCCTGCGCGAACAGCTCCTTGCCAGAGCCGCTCTCTCCGGTGATCAGGACGGGCTCTCGATAGCGCGCGATCTTCTCGACCTTGGCTTGCGCTTCGCTCAGGGCAGGCGACAACCCAATCATATCGAGCGCGCGCTGCTCACCCCACTGTTCAGCCGACAGCGCGCGCAGACGCACAGCGGTCTCACTCATGCCGCGCCTGTCCGGCATGGTCGACCCCCGAAGAATAGGCGCGTAGGACGTCACGATGACCGCATCCTGTTCTCGCTTACAGCTCCCTGATCCCGGCCTCCCCCGGATTCCCGATTCCTGATTCCCGATCTCTGTTTCTAGAAGGGCGGATCCGCTATTCCCGTTACATCGATCTCCATTCGCACATCGCGGATGGCTGCGCACGGCAGGAAGAATCCGGACGCCTCGATTGCCCGCTCCGTGTCCGGCTGAAAATCCTTGATGAAATAGAGGATCCGTGACAGCGGCTGCTCACGCTGGTCGTCATGGGCCGCAAACTTGACCGTCACATGAACAGGCACGCTGTTGCGGTTCGCGCTGGTGGCAAGGACGCGGCAGCAGCACAGCGTGGCATTCTCGGTCGTCGGCCGCAAGCGCACGTCACTCACCGTGACGGCGCTCAGGGACGGACCGACGGGCGAATCGGCACAACCGGCACAGCCCATCAAAATCAGGCCGAGCCAGATCCGTCGATGTGAGACGCGAGACACGCGACGAGCCGTACTCCCCATTACTCCCTCTCGGTCCCGCCACGACACCGCGCGATCCCGTCCACCTCCTGACACCTCTCACGGCTGCCAGCGGCCCGAACGCCCAGCCTAGCACACCGGAGTAACACCGGCAATTTCCCACCAGGCAGGCGCTTCCCTGATCTCGCGCGACACCTCATCGATAAGAGGCACCTGAGCGGCACCCATGTCCGGCTGCCGGATGCTCGCAGTTTCTTTGGTAGAATCGCCAACCGTTCATGCCGGGCGCGACGGACTGCTTACGAGCAGAAGAGTATTGGACCCACAGCCCGCGCTCGAGGAGGATTCATGACTCGTCGCCCCGCCCTCTGTCTACAGTTGACTCTCGTGCTGACGGTGATGCTCGCCGTTTCGTCCGACGGCGCGGCGCCCGCGGCCGCAGCTCCCCAGGAGCGGTCACCGGCACGCACCCCTCCTACCACGGCCGATGGCACCTCGGAACAGCCACCGATCGTGACATTCGATGCGACAGGCATCGGCGTCGTCGACGCGGTACGGCTGGCGCTCGAGCATGACCCCAATCTCCAGCTCGCCCGCGAGGACGTGCGCCAGCGCGAGGGCCAAGCGCAGGAGCAACGTGGCCCGTTCGATCTGACGTTGAACGCGCTCGCTTCGTATGAGTATCGCCTGCAGGAGCTCACCGAAACGCGGAAGGAATCACAGCGCACACAACGACGGACGCTCCAAGAGAATCTCGATGAGGATACGCAGGCGCGGCAAGAGGCGCAGGTGTTGTTGCGGAGGCTCGAGGCTGTGAGGCGCGCCCCTCCCGGGGACGAGCAGGCGCGGCGAATCAGCGAGATCGACCAGTTCTTGGGCACGCAACTGGAGATCCTCGACGAGCTCATCACGTCGGCCGGCCCGGCGGAGCGGGCCGAGCTGCTCCGCATTCGCAACGACTTCCTCAACGACTCCATCAGGGGCGCACGGGACGGACTTCAAGGCGTGGTGGACGACGTCAACCGCACCGAGCAGACGCTGCGCAATCTTAGCGACGTGCCCAACGACGAAGTCTTCTACGACGGACTCGCCCACGTCGAGCTCTCCCGGCTGTTCCGCTCGGGTATCACTGTCGGGCCGTTTCTCGACGGCACAATCGAAGGCACGAACTTCAAGGGCAAGCCGCGCTCGGCCGAGCTCGGCGGCAAGGGATTGGAGGATCTCTTCACGTTCCGGGCAGGTGCAAACCTGCTCGTACCGCTCGGACGCCGGCGTGGTGCCGACGCGACGGGCGCCGCTGAACGTGCGGCGCATGTCGACCTCGATGCGAGTCGGCTCGCGTTCGCGCACGAGCGTGCCGTCACCGTGCTCACCGCCATTCAAGCGTATTGGAACCTCCGCGCCGCGCAGGACTCGGTGGACATTGCGACTCGCTCGGTCGATTTGCACGAGGAAATCCTGAAGGCGACCCAAGCGCTGGTCACTGGGGGCGAGCTTCCGGAGATTGAAGCGGCGCGGGTGCGCGCCAGCGCTGCTCGTGCGAACGCGCGGTTGAACCAATCGCGGCGAACGCTTCACGAGGCGAGGGCCGAGCTCGCACGCGTCTTGGGCGTCAGCACCACCGGCGATGATGCGACGCTGCCGCGAGCCCGGGATACATTCCCGAGCGCTCCAGATCGCGCCGCGCTTCAGGCATGGTTGCAGCAGATTCCGACAGAGACCGTGGAAGAGCGGCGGGATTTGGCCGCCGCGAGCCGGCGCGAGCAAGCGGGCGCCATTCTCGAGCGCGGCGCGGCGACGAACCTCCGCCCGCAGATCGATCTGACGGCCAGCAGTTGGTACACGGCGCTTGCCGAGCGCAGCGTCTCGGATGCCGTCGACCGCTGGGTTGGGCCGAGCGCCAGCTTCCAGCTGGACTTCGAGAAGCCCCTCGGCAACAACCTGGCCAAGGGACAGCTCTTGGTCCGGGAAGCGGAGCGCCGGGAGCTCGAAATCGTGGCCCGCGACACGCGACGACTGATCAAGCTCGGCGTGGTCCGCACGGCGCAATCGCTGGCAGAAACGCTCGCACGCGTCCAGGAAGCCGGAGCCGCCGTCGAGGCCTACGCGACCACGCTCGAAGGCGAGGTCGAACGGTTCCGAGCGGGTGAGGCGACGCTCATCGACACGCTCTTGACCGAGCAGCAACGAACCGACGCCGACCTTGCCCATGTGGCCGCGCGCCAGGCAGCGGCACAGCTCATCGCCCAGCTCCGATTCGAGACCGCAACGTTGGTGACCGCCGACACCGCCCCTGCTCTCGACGCGCTGGTCACTGTGCCGACCAGAGGCGACGGGAGTCAGCCGTGAGCTCTCGTTCGGCAATCACGCTCGTCGTGGCGTGTGCGCTCACAGTCATGCTCCCAGACCAAGGTGCGGCCCAGGAGGTGAGCGTCCTGGCGGCGGATCTCTTCGTGCCCGACGCCAAGGCTCCGGCGCCCTCGGGACCTCGAATCACGCTCGCGGAGGCCGTGCAGCTCACAATTCGCCACCAACCGCGCATCGTGCAAGCGGCGCAGGCCGCACGCATCGCGGCTGGCCTTCATCGAGCGGAGCGTGGCGTGTTCGACCTGGCCGTCCGCACAGGAGTCGGTTTCGAATACACGCAGCAGCCGGTGCTCCCGTTCTTGTTGGACGCGGAAGAACAAAAGCGTCGCGTTCTGGACGTGATCGCCGACAGCTTCACCGATCTCAACGTTGCCATGCGGGACGCCATCGCGGGTCTCCACCCGGACCCACCACCCTGTCCGTTCGACATCGATCTCGACACCGGCGCGATTCTGTTTGCGCTGCCTCCAGGCGTCAACCGCCAGCCGGGGCTTCTGACCTTCGACCTCGTTGAGCAGGTAGAGCAGGCGCTTCAGGGTGGTCGCGAGCTGCCGCTTTCCCCCACGGGCGACCTGGAAGACATGCTGTCTGGGTTTCGCGATCTCTGCTCGCAACAGCTCAATGGCAGCCTCGAGCAACGCCTGCTGGACAGGTTGTTCAGGCGGATCAACCTTGCCGGAGATCTGGGCCTCGAAGGCGCGCTCATCAGCGGCTCGCAAGCCCTCAACGAGACATTTCCGCTGCTCGAGGAAATCTCCGAGGCAGTGGCCACTCGTGCGCGGCTCGGCCTGGAGCGGCTCGGCCCGCTACCAGAAGATCAGTTTCGCCGCAGCTTTTCACTCAGTGCTGGGTTCACGAAGCCGTTCCGCAGCGGGCTCACCGTGAGCGGCAGCCTCCTGGTGCAGAGCGAAGAGGAGAACTACCGCGACAAGATCATGGACCCCACCCACGGCGGAATGGGCCTCCCGCCGCGCTTTCCCTCGCACGCCTCGTTGGCGCTCGACATTCCCCTCGGCAATGGTTTTGGCAGCACGGCGGTGGCGGGTCCCGAGCGCTCTGCAGCGTCCACCTCCGTTGCGCGCACCGAACAGATGCGCCACACGGTCGCCGAGGAGGTGTATCGCACGGTCTTGGCCTACCTGAACCTCGTCGCAGCGCATGAGAGCGTCCGTTTGCTCGAGGAATCGGCCGCGCGCCACGCGGATTACGTCAAGCTCACCGCGCAGCTCGTCACCGCGGAGGAGCTGCCAAAGATCGACCTCGCACGGGCGCAGGCACGCGCCGCGAGTCTCTCCAGCTCGCTCAGAGAGGCACGGACAGCGCTCGCGGAGGCCCGGATCAGCTTGGTGGAAGCGGCCGGGCTCGACGTCGACACGCTCGACGACACGCCTCTCGCGAGCGAGGCATTTGCCGAGCCGCCCAGTGGCGCGCCGGTGCTCGACGATCTGCTCAGGCTCGCCTCGTCTCGGCGCCGCGACACGCGTGCCCTCGAGCGGGTGCGCGAAGCCTCGGACGCGCTGGCGCGGGCCGCGCGGGCCAACCTCCGGCGCACGTTCACCTTCAATCTCAGCGGCGGCTTCAGCAACCTCTACGAGAGCCCGTTTCCACGGTTCCTTCCCGATGAGGAAGATCCGATCTACAGTGACTTCGAGCCGCTACCGGAGCGGGACTCCCCCGCGCGATACTACTCGCCGCGCGGCGTGTACCGATCGATGCTGGGACGATGGGAACCGTTCGTGGTCGCGCAGCTCACGGTGAGCTTTCCGTTCGGGAACAATCGCGCCAAGGGCCGGCTGGCGCAAGCCGAGGCGACATTGCGGTCGGCCGAGATTGAGCTCGCCGACACTGAGCGCGTGATTCGGCAAAACGTTGTCGAGGTCCGCAATACCATGCAGACGACGAGGGAGGCAGTGGAACACTATCGCGAGGTCGTCGAGAACGTCCTCGAGACCCGTGACGGGAGCCGTCAGCTCTTCGAAGCGGGCGAGATCACGCTCATCGACGCGCTCGTGACCGAAGACGAGGCCACCACTGACCAGTTGACGCTCGTGCGTCAGTTACAGCTGTATTTCAGCACGCTCGCACGTCTGAAATACGAAGCGGGTGAAATAGTCTCGTTCGCCAATGAGGGAACGGACGCCGAAGCTGTACAGTTCTCGGCGACAGATTTCGTCAGCTTGCCATGAGCGAGCCTGACAGGCCGCCCAGGGGCGGCCTGTCAGGCGAGTCGAATGGTGGAGGGAGGCGATGGAACAGCATCGGCTCTTCCGAAAAGCAGCGCTCGACAAGCTTGCGTCACCGGAGCGGCTCGATACGCTCATGCAGGTCACCTCGCCGTTGGGGTGGGTGGCGCTCTGGACCATCGGCGGTGTGCTGATCGCCGTCTTGATCTGGAGTATCTTCGCGACCATTCCGGAACGCGTCGACGGCTACGGCATGCTGATTGGCGGCGGCAGCCTCAGGGAGATCCGCGCGCCGGGTGACGGGAGCCTCGTGCAGCTGGAGACGCGTGTCGGCGAGACCGTCGAGCCGGGTCAAGTGGTCGGCGAGGTCGCGGGGCAAGGCACCGATGAATTGATCAGTGAGGCGCAGGTTCGACACGACGAGGCAGTCGCCGAACGCGATGCGGCCCTCGTCGACGACACACAGCAGATCTCACAGGCGCGTGCCAACATCGCCAACTACGAGGCGGACATCAAGCGTGTCCGTGGGCAGCTCGCCGCTCTCGAAGAGGACCTCAAGTCGAAGCGCGCCCTGCTGACCAAGGGGCTCGTCACCAAATCACGCGTCCAGCAGCTCGAGCAGCAAGCGCTGAGCCTCAATGGCAGTCTCACCGCGCTGCGGACACAGATCAATGGCCAACGGTCCGTCCTCGTCAGCATCGAGCAGCGACGACGCTCCAGGGACACCAGCGTCGTGCTCGCCGAGGAGGGCCTGGAACAGACGCTCTCGACAGCGGCATCCCGCACGCGCCTCATCAGCCGTGTGGCCGGTCGCGTCATCGAAGTCAACAAGCGCGTTGGGGATCGCGTCCGCAACGGTGAGGTTGTCGCCATCATCGAGCCTTCCTCGTCGAGCTTCGAGCCGATCGTCTACGTCAGCGCGAACTCCGGCAAGCGGATCAACCTAGGGATGGAGGCAGAGGTCTCGCCGACAAACGTCAAGCGCGAGGAGTACGGCTTCTTGAGGGCGTCGGTGAGTCACGTCGGCGCATACCCCGTGTCTCCCGAGATGATCTTGGCGACAACAGCCAACCAGACCCTCGCCCAGCAGCTGAGCGCGGAGGGCGCAACATTCGAGGTAAGGGCCGATCTCGTCGAGAACCGCAAGACACCGAGCGGCTTCACGTGGTCCTCGTCGGAAGGCCCGCCGTTTCGGATCGTTGGCGGCACGCCGGTGACCGTCTCGGTGATTGTCGACCGGCGCGCGCCGATCACCTACGTGTTACCGTTGATTCGCAGCACGCTCGGTGCTTCGTAGAGATCAGGCGTCAGCGGTCAGAGGCAAGGCCGGGCGGGGGCGAGGGCTAGGTGTGAGCGCAAGGCTACTGGAGACGAGAGTAGAGAACGCCAATGGCGACGCCATTCGGTCCACGCGATTCTCGACAACGTCGGTTGGTTGACCCACTTCTTCGCGCTCTTCGTGTCCTTCATGGCTCCTTCCGTGGTGCCCTCCGTGCGTTTCGTGGATCCGCCCTTCCTCTCCTTCGTCGCCTCCGACCCGCGAGACTGAGGCGTCGGCTGGACGCCCTCCCAGGGGGCGGCGCGGACGCTCAGCTTGCCGAGGCGTCGATGCCCGCGGTTCCGACGCCGCCTGCGCGCCGCGTGCAGACGCCCACCGTCCTCCAGATGGAGGCGGTGGAATGTGGTGCGGCCGCGCTCGCGAGCATCCTGGCCCACTACGGTCGCTGGGTCCCGCTCGAGGAGCTGCGGCACGAGTGCGGCGTGTCGCGCGACGGCAGCAAGGCCAGCAACGTGCTGCGGGCCGCACGAAAGTACGGTCTCGACGCCAAGGGCTACAAGTACGAGGAGCTCTCAAAGCTCTATGCGCTCGAGCTACCGGTCATTCTCTTCTGGAACTTCAATCACTTCGTTGTCCTCGATGGCTTCGACGAGAAGGCAGCCTATCTCAACGACCCAGCGCAAGGGCCGCGCGCGATCTCGCTCCAAGAGCTCGATGGCTCCTATTCCGGCGTCGTCCTGACGTTCAAGCCGGGGCCGGCGTTCGAGCCGGGCGGCGATCCGCCGAACATGGTGCCCGCCCTGCGGCGGCGGCTCGTGGGGTCGGAGCAGGCGCTGATGTTCGTGATGCTGTGCGGTCTGTTCCTGGTCGTTCCCGGGCTGGTCATTCCGACCTTTACTCGGATCTTCATCGACGACTACCTCATTGGCAATCAGGCGTGGCTCATTCGGCCGCTGCTCGTCTTCATGGTCGCCACGATCATCGTGCAGGGGCTGCTGACGTGGCTGCAGCGCTACTACCTCCTTCGTCTCGAAACGAAGCTCGCGCTTTCCACGTCGAGCCGATTCTTCAACCACATCCTCCGGCTGCCTGCCGCCTACTTCGGCCAACGGTTCGCGGGCGAGATCGGGTCGCGTGTCCAGATCAACGACAAGGTCGCGCGGGTCATCTCTGGAAGGCTCGCGACGACGGTCATCGACGGCGTGATGACGATCTTCTACACGCTGCTCATGTTCTGGTACGACGTTGCCCTCACCTGCGCCGTGATCCTGATCGCGATGTGCAATGTCGCCGCGATCAAGCTCGCGGCGCGAGCCCGTGTCGACGCCAGCCGCCGCCTCAGGCAGGACAAAGGCAAGCTCATGGGCACCGCCATGAACGGTCTGCGCATGATCGAGACCCTCAAGGCGACCGGATCGGAGGGCGAGTTCTTCGGACGCTGGGCTGGGTACTACGCCAAGAGCATCAACACGGAGCAGGAGCTCGGCGTCCTCTCGCAGCTCGCGAGCGCCGTCCCCCCCTTTGTCCAAACCGCCTCCACAGCGGCGGTCTTGGTGCTCGGCGGCCTCAAAGTGATGGGCGGCGAGTTCACGGTCGGCATGCTCGTCGCCTATCAAACGCTCCTCATCAGCTTCACGCGCCCACTCGGTAACTTCGTACAGTTCGGCACAATGTTGCTGGAGCTGCAGGCGGACATGAATCGGCTCGATGACGTCCTGCGATATCCCGAGGATGAGCAGTACGCGCAAGAACAGGTCGAAAAGGAGGAAGAGCCGCAGCGGAAGGTCGTCAAGCTGTCTGGCCAGGTCCAGCTCAAGGATGTCACGTTCGGCTACAGTCCGTTGGACAAGCCGCTCATTGACAACTTCAATCTCAGCGTCGAGCCTGGACGCCGCGTCGCACTCGTGGGCGGGAGCGGCAGCGGCAAATCAACAATTGCCAAGCTGGTGTCTGGGTTGTACAAGCCCTGGAGCGGGGAGGTGTTGTTCGACGGGGTGGCACGCGAGACCCTGCCGCGTGACCTCGTCGTCAACTCGCTCGCCGTCGTGGACCAGGAGCTATTTCTCTTCGGCGGAACCGTCACCGACAACGTCACGATGTGGGATCCGACCATCCCTCCCGTCCGCTTGGCGCAAGCGTGCCGGGATGCGGCCATCGATGATGTGATCGGCGCACGCGAAGGCGGGTATGCCTCCCGTGTCGAGGAAGGCGGTGGTAACTTCAGCGGCGGTCAGTGCCAGCGGCTCGAGATCGGACGGTCACTCGTGGGTGAGCCGTCGATTATCGTGCTCGATGAAGCAACGAGCGCGCTCGACCCCACAACCGAGATGTGGATCGACGACAACATGCGCCGGCGCGGCTGCACCTGCATCATCATCGCGCATCGACTCAGCACGATTCGAGATTGCGACGAGATCATCGTACTGGAGCGTGGTCGCGTGGTACAGCGCGGAACGCACGAGGAGATGAAGGAGATCGATGGCCCCTACCAACGCCTCATCAGCCTTCACTGATGCCCTCCGTCGGAGGGAGCCGCCCCGCATCCTGAATCCTGAATCCTGATTTTGGCCAGCACGACACCCGACCCGCACGTGACCGAGATGGTCTTTCTCCTCCGTGTAGTCGCCACCACCGAGGGTCAACCATCCGACCACGCAATTCGTGTCGATTCATCGGTGATCATCGGCCGCGACGGCAGCTGTGGCGTGGTGCTCACGGATCCGAGCGTGTCGCGGCGGCATGCCCGTGTGGAATGGACACCCTCGGGCATCCGTGTGGTGGATCTCGGCAGCGGCAACGGTGTCTGGGTCGGGGCCGATCGCGTGGCTGAGACGGTGGTCGCGCCCGGTCAGCAGTTTCGCATTGGATCGACCGTTTTCGAATGTCGCCCGCTAACCGGTGGCGTCTCGTCGCCCGTCGAGGCTCAGCCCGTAGCGCCTCGAGCACCGGCTCCGCCGCTCGCGCTCAAGGTGGTCCATGGTGGCGAGCACGTTCGTGAAGGCACCATCTTCCAGCTCGATGGCGACGCCGCCACGATCGGACGCGCCCCCTCCTCCGACATCGTCCTTGGCGAGAAGCACGTTTCGCGACGGCATGCCCGCCTCGAGCGCACATCGAGCGGCCTGCGCATCGTCGACCTCGACAGCCAAGGCGGCGTGTGGATGGGCAGCCGGCAAGTCGCCAGCGCCGATCTACGGCCCGGCGATCAGATACGGATTGGCCACCAGATTGTGCTCGAGTGTCTCGGTCAGGACGACCCGACGGCACAGGTCGATCTCAACATTCTCGACTTCAGTGAGACCGTAGTCATCCCGGCGCCCGCGAGCCTCTTGGCGAGAACACGGCGAATCGAGGACGAAGGCGAGCTGATCGAAGCCGTTGCGCACCATCCGTTCCTCCTCGACGATTCAACGAGCCTCTGGTACGTGGTGTCCGGTGGCCTGCTCGTCTTCACGGTGGCGCTGGAAAAGGGACATCCGGTCGGGCCGCGGTCACATTTTCTTGGCGTGATGCCCGGCCAGTGCTGTTTTGGCTTCGACTTGCGCCGACCCGGATGCGACTCAGGGTTCCTCGCCGTTGCGAAGCCGGGCACGTGGCTACGCCGCATCGGTCTGTCGCGTCTGCGCGAGCTGGCAAGGACGCCACAGCAGGTCGACACGATAGCGGCCCTCGTCGACACCTGGATTACGACGCTCTCGAAGGCGCTGGCGCGCGACATCCCGGTCAAGCGCGCCGGCGAACAGGTGCTGGAGTCTGGGCGGACCTGCACGCTGGACCGCGAGAGCAAGGCCACGGCGGCGGAAGGCGTTCTCTGGGTGGATGCCTGGAGCGGCGGCATCTTGTTCGACGACCTCAGCACACCCGTATTCCCGCGCAAGCGAGCGCTCTTTCCGGTAACGCCGGATTCCTGGATCCGCCCGATTGGCGACGAGCTCGGCGATCTGACGCTGACGCCGCGGCCGACAGCCGAGGTCATTCGAGAGACCGCGTTCTGGCACAGTCTCGATGTCTTCCATCAGGTTCTCTACGAGTGCCAGTTCGTCGCAAAGCAGCTCGCGGCAGCCGAGGAGTACGTGCGGCTGCGGCGAAAGGCGCGTCACCAAGACGAAGCGCAGGAAGCGGCGTATGACGCCATTGGAGCGGTTCTCCGGGCCGAGGCGGTCACACCCCGCGAGTTCCTGGACTCCGTGGCAACCGAACCGGTGCTCAAAGCCTGCACCTTGGTTGGTCACGCGTTGGGAATGGACGTCAGACGGCCTCCAGCCTCGGCCGAAGACTTGACGTACGAAGAGATGGTCTCCGCGATCGCAACGGCGTCAGCATTCCGGACACGTGTCGTCGCGCTTCGCGACGACTGGTGGAGCCGCGATCACGGCCCCCTGCTGGGGCAGCTCAGCGAAAGCGCCCTCCCGGTCGCGCTGCTGCCGGGAGGCGCAAACGAGTACGTGTATGTCGATCCCAGATCGGGGCGTCGCGCGCCGGTCACCGAAGCGGTGGCGGCGCGACTCGCCCCGTTCGCCTACACGTTCTACCGTCCGTTTCCGGACGGGCCGCTGTCGGTGGTCGACGTTGGCCGGTTCGCGGCACGCGGCGTCAAGAGCGACGTCCGGTGGCTCGTTGTCACCGCCATCGCGATCGGCATCTTCGGCACGGCAACGCCTTACCTCACGGGTCAGCTCTTCGACTCGGCGATCCCGCAGGCGGACCGTTCATCACTCGTGGTCTTCGGCCTGGCGCTGTTTCTCGCGGCGCTCGCGGGATCGCTCTTCAAGCTGACCCAGGGCGTCGCGACCGTGCGCTTACAGGCCCGGATGGAAAACGCGCTGCAGACGGCGATCTGGGATCGGTTGTTGAACCTGCCCGCGAATTTCTTCCGGACGTATGCTGCGGGAGACCTCGCCGATCGCGCGAACGGTGTCGATCAGATTCAGCAACTGATCTCCGGTGCCGGCGTCGCGGCGATTCTGGGCTCGCTGAGCGGGGTGTTCTTTGTCGTCCAGATGTTCACCTACAGCATGCACCTGGCGCTGTTGGCGGTCGCGTTGACGATCGTCTACGTGAGCGTCACCCTGGTCGGCAACTACTCACAGCTCCGATACCAGCGCAGAGAAGTTCAATTGATCGGTCAGATCGCCGGTCTCGTGCTCAACTTGATCAGCGGCGTCTCGAAGCTGCGTATCTCTGGGGCAGAGCCGCATGCCTTCCGCGTCTGGGCGCAGCAGTTTGCTCGGCAGCGTCGTCTGAGCTTCACGGTTGGCACCATCCAGAGCGCCGTCGCCGTCTTCAGCGCTGTGTTCCCGGTGGTGTCGTCGATCGCCATCTTCTATGTCGTCATCGGCGAGCAGCAGCGGGCCGCCGCATCCAACGAGCCGGGACTCACGACCGGCGATTTCATTGCGTTCACTGCGGCCTACGGGCTCTTTCTTGCGGCGATGCAGGCGCTGGGTGATGCGTCGCTCCAATTGCTCCGCATCCTCCCGTTCTACGAGCGCTTGAAGCCGATCCTGACGACGTCCCCTGAAGTCGACCGCTCGAAGGCGTTCCCGGGGAAGCTTCGGGGCGAGATCGAGCTGTCGCACGTCCATTTCAGATACAGCAGCGATGGCCCCTGGATCATCAAGACCCTCTCGCTCAAGATCAACCCCGGTAAGCTCGTCGCCTTCGTTGGCCCGTCGGGCTGTGGCAAGTCCACGCTCATGCGGCTGATGCTGGGGTTCGAGCAGCCAACGAGCGGATCGATCTTCTACGATGGACAGGATCTGTCGTCGCTGGACCTGCGGATGGTACGCCAGCAGATTGGCGTGGTGCTCCAAGTGAGTCGCGTGATGCCGACCGAGATCTATCGCAACATCATCGGCGTGACGTCGCGCAGCCTCGCGGAGGCGTGGGAGGCGGCGGAGAAGGCCGGCCTCGCCGAGGACATCCGCCAGATGCCGATGGGTATGCATACCTACGTATCTGAAGGCGGCGGGACGCTGTCGGGAGGCCAGCGGCAACGCCTCATGATCGCGCGGGCGATCGTCGGCAAGCCGAAGATCATCTATCTCGACGAGGCGACGAGCGCTCTGGACAATCGCACACAGGCCATCGTGACCGAGAGCCTCGACAAGATGGAAGCAACCCGCATCGTCATTGCGCATCGCCTGAGCACCGTGATCAACGCCGACAAGATC
Source organism: Luteitalea sp. (assembly GCA_009377605.1). Lineage (NCBI taxonomy): Bacteria > Pseudomonadati > Acidobacteriota > Vicinamibacteria > Vicinamibacterales > Vicinamibacteraceae > Luteitalea > Luteitalea sp. The sequence continues at coordinate 39,731 of WHTT01000037.1, read as the reverse complement.
TGCTACCTCGAAGGAGGACAGATCGTCGAGATGGGCACCTATCGGGAGCTGATGGAGCACGATGGTAAGTTCGCCGAGCTCGCAAGGCGGCAACTGGCATAGAGAGGAACGTGCGCAACTGCTCGACCGCCTCGGCGTGGCGCGCGACGTTGCGGGCGAGGTGCTCGCCTACACCGAGAATCCCTACCGCGCACCAATCACATCCCAGCGGTGGCCGCTCGCCGACGAGCCGCACGTCGAGCGCTGGCGGCTGTACGAGCGCGAGGCCCGACGCGTCGGTGCGTTCGATGCACTCCAGGCGGTGTTCCCGCAGCTTCGCTTTCCGATCCGCACGAATGTGAGCCACGATCCAGCTTACCGCGCTGCCACCCGACGCGGCGACTTTGGTGCGGCAGCGGCCTTCGCGCCCGGCCTGGTCCTGCGCGAGCCGGCGCACCTCGAGCTGATGATTGCGCCGAGCGCTGGAGGCTGCATCCCTATTGTCGTCGCCCCATGTCGCGACGACTTCGTCGCCCTTGTGCAAGCGTTCACGGAACGCAACGAGCCTCGTTCGGTGCCGGCCGCGATGGGGGCTTGCTTGGTCAAGGGGTTGACGAACTGGGACCGGGTCGCCGCGTATCGGACCCATTGGGAGCAGCGACAAGGGACGACCGGCGACGAACAAGCATGGTCGAGCGAGCTCCGTGCGTTCGGTCAACGCAAGGAGCTGTATCAGGACCGATTCGTGCTGCTCAGCTCCGGACCCTACAGCGATGTGTCGGCCGAGGATGCCGGAATTTCAGGGCAGGAGTGGCTGGCCCGGTCGTTGGTCATTCGACGCGAGCACGAGCTGACGCATTACGTCACGTGGCGTCTCTTCGGCGCCCTGCGCAGCCACGCGGCCGACGAGCTCGTGGCGGACTTCATCGGGCTGGTTCGAGCCTTCGGCAAGTACCACGGCGAGCTGGCACGGCGCTTCCTAGGACTCGAGGCGTATCCGTCGTTCCGATCCGGCGGTCGCCTGGCGCAGTACTGCGGCGAGCCGCCGTTGTCGCCGCGCGCCTTCGCGGTCGTGGCGCAGCTCGTGCATCGTGCCACGGAACGGCTCGAGACGCTTGAACGTGCACAGCTCGATCTCGACGATGCGGCCGGCGTCGGACGCTTGATTCATGCGCTGATTGGCTTGAGCCTCGAGGAGCTGGCGGCCGAGGACCTACAGGAGCGCCTGGAACGGCGCTTGGCTTCTCCGCGCCCGACCTAAAGATCGGGCCGTGGCAGGCTGCTCTCCCGGTCGAGCGCGTCGGACAGCAGATCGGCAACGTGGTGGGCGAGCGTGGTGGAGCTCGTGCGGCGATCGGCGCTCGGGGTGAGCCCCGGATCGGGTAGTGATTCTCCAATGGTGAGGAGACGGACCACTCGGTGGGCAAGCGCTCTTTGTTCCGAATCCTCGGGCGCCGCGGTCGGAAGGCACGCCAATGCGTCCGCGCCGGTCGGTACAATCGTGAATTGACCCGCAAGGCCCGCCACGTCCAACACGTCGTGCACGTGAGGAGGAAGCGCGCACAGGATGAGCATCCCTTGCGCCGCGTCCAGCTTGCGCCTCAGCATGATCAGGACACGGATGCCGGCACCTTCGAACAGCCTGACAGCACTGAAATCGATGACCAAGAACCGCACGCCATCGCGCGCAGTCTCGAGCAGTATCCGCTCGAGCTCGACAGCCGCTCGACCATCCACGGTGCCAAGCAAGGCGACCGTCACCAACTCGTCCTGCCGATCGACCTTGACCTCCATGGGGATTCGGCTGCGCGTGCTCAGCTCTGCGGACGGGCCTCGTCGACAGTCGTTCGAAACGCCAAATCCACTTGTCCAATCGAGATGCGATCACCGTCCTCGAGCGGCCCTTCCTTGATGCGCTCCCCGTTGATGTAGGTGCCGTTCTGAGAGTTGAGGTCGCGTATCGTATAAGCACCCGTGGCCGTGGCCATGATCACGGCATGGCGGCGGGAGACGCCTGGACGCGAAAGCTGGAGCTGATTGTCCGGGGACCGACCGATGTAATTCACAGCTCCCAGCGGATAGTTGATCGACTTCCCCTCGTCCTCGTCGCTCAGCAGCATCGCTTTGGGAACGATGAAGGTCTGCTCGTTGGCTTCGCTCGATTCCAGGGATGCGCCGTCGATGGTGTCTGGTACCGGCGTTTCAGCCGTCCCGTCCACTGGTACTGCGGAACCGCCGTCCACCAGATGGAGGGCGTTCGGCACCTCACGCGTCAGGTCACTCTCTGCCTCCGCCGGCTCTCCATCGATGGGTGTCCCCCCCATACCCTCTTCGTCTGAGGATGACGCAGACTCCGGTAATGGGAGCTCCTGGATCGCCTCCTCGCCAACCGGCAGCTCGGGACAGGCGTCACGAAAGAGCGCTTCCTGCTCGTCGAGGGCCGCCATCTCGCTCGCACACTTCGCCAAGATCTCGTCCGGTTCGCCGACGCGCTCGGCGAGGGCGGCATCGTCGATCTCGCCAATCGCATGGCGAAACTCGACCTCTTCCTTATCGAGCTTGGCGGCATCGTGTGTGCGCTGCACCCGCGCGTAGAGGAGCCGTAGCTTGCGATACTCGGTGCTTGCGCGCACCTTTAGCGGAGCTGCCTGCTCCTCGAGTGCGCGTCGGCGGGTGCTGTAGTCATTGGTCACGCGATCGAACACCGCGGCATCGACCCGGCCCTTGAGCTCGTCGGCTCGGCGGCAGTATGAATCGAGGAGCTCTTCCTGCTTCCTCAGCTCGATGAGCGCCGTGAGGGCCGAGACGTCCACATCCAGGTCTTCGTGCTCCATGCGCCATCCTTGGCCAAAATCGCATTATAGCGGCCCATTCATCCCGGATGAGCTGCCTGCGTCAGCTCGCTTCCGCCTGCCGCCGCGATAGACGGGCGGCTGGGGCGATGAAGTAGAATCCGAGAAATTCGGCGTTCGAGCATCGCCGGGGACCCCATGTCCGGCCTCCCCTCCAGGATCGGCAAGTATACCGTGCACGAGCGGCTGGGTCGCGGCGGGATGGCGGAGGTGTACCTCGCCCACGACGCCAAGCTCGACCGGCTCGTCGCCCTGAAACTGCTGCGGGAATTCGATCACGAGGAGCTCCTGAAGCGCTTCGAGCGAGAGGCGCGCGCGATCGCGCGCTTGGCCCATCCAAATATCGTCACCATTTACGAGCTCGGCGACCACGACGGGCGGCCGTTCATTGCCATGGAATACGTCGCCGGCGAATCGCTGGCCGAGCTCACGCGCCGACGCGCGATCCTTCCACTCGGCTATCGCCTCAAGCTTCTCGAGGACCTCTGCGCCGGTCTTGCGTGCGCCCATCGTGCCGGCATCGTGCACCGCGATGTGAAACCGGCCAACCTCATGGTCGATAACCAGAGCGTGCTCAAGGTGCTCGACTTCGGCATCGTTCGCATGGCGGGGCCCGGTCTGACGCAGATGGGGACGCTCGTGGGCACGGTGAATTACATGTCGCCGGAGCAGGTGTCCGCCGATGCCCTCGACCATCGCAGCGACATCTTTTCGGTAGGTGCGGTCTTCTACGAGATCCTCTCCTACCGACAGGCGTTCAGCGGCACGTTCGTGGAGGTGATCTCCAAGATCATGCACGCCGAGCCGGTACCGATCTCGGAGCTCTGTGTTGATTTGGACGCGGAGCTCGTCACGATGGTCTCGCGTTGTCTGGCCAAGACGCCAGGCGCACGGTATCAGGACCTGCTCACGTTGCGCGCCGATATCGAGCGTGCGCGCCACCGGCTCGAAGGCGAAGGGAGAGACGCGGCGCTCGACGCGACCTACGAGGCGACCATCATCGTCCCGACGCCGACACCGAGCAGACCGCGAAAGCTCGGCCCGCAGCCTGATAACGCCGAGGAGGCCGGGCGCGAGGTCGACACATGGCTCCAACAAGCGGCTGAGCACCTCAGCGCTGGCCAGCTCGCGATGGCCTCCGATTTGATTGGGCGCGCCACGTTGCGCGCCCCGAACCTTCCGCAAGCGTTGGCACTCAGACGCGAGCTCGAGCGCGCGGCAATCGACCAGGAGCGCGCGGAGCAGCGGAATCGTGCCGTGCGGGCATCGCTGCAGCGCGCGCATGCAAAGCTGGAAGACGGTGCCCACGAGTCTGCGTTGAGAGCCATCGCCGAGGCGCTCGTGCTGGACGCCCAGAGCTCCGAAGCGCTCGAGCTCCGGGCACGCGTAGAAGCAGCCATTACTGCCGGGCGGAGACGAGCCCAGGCGCTCCGAGCAGCCGAGGAGGCCGTGAGGCAGGCGCGGGAGCGCTTTGCCAAGGGGGACGTCTCCGGAGCACTTGGCGACCTCGAAGCGTACGCGCCCCCACACGTGGTGGTCACGCAGGCGCTTCAAGAGCTCAGGGCGGAGGTCGCGCAGCGAGAACGGCGTCACGAGGAACAGGCGCTGCAACGACGCGAGGAAGACCACCGAGAGCGCGAGCAGCGTATCTCTGCTGTGCTGGCTGCCACACGAGAAGCCATCCGGGGTCAACGTTTCGACGAAGCCGTGGCGCTGATCGACCAGGCGCCAGAAGACGAGGCGCACGCCTCGGCCGTGGAGGCGCTCCGACGCGCCGCCTCGTCTGGGGCCGAGCGCCTCCGCGTGGCACGGGACGCCGTCGCACGGGCGCGTGCGTTGGCCAACCAAGGGCAGTTGGTTGCTGCGCTCGGCGTGCTGGATGAGAACGGCTTGGACCATCCCCTTGTCTCACACGCACGCCGCGACATTCGACGGGCACGGACGCGCCAGAAGCGGACAGAGCGATGGGAGGCCTTGCGCAGCCGCGGTGTCGGAAGCAGGCGTGCTGTCGGTTACTACGTCAGAGAGCGCATGATCGCCCCTGCGAGGCGCACCGCGGCGGTCGCCGGTGCATACACGCGCAGCGGAAGAGGTCGGGCTGCGGCAGTCGTGCGCAACACACAGCGCCAGCCTGGGCGGCAGGCTGGGCTGCAGACACGCCGCCTTCTGCAAGATCGACGGAGCTTGGTAGTCGTCGGCGCATTGGTCCTGATCGCCGTGGCGGCAATCATGGTGGTTCGCTGGCCTCACGCCGCCCAGTCGGTGCTCCCGACAGCCGCACGGTCGACGACGAGCCGTGCGCCCGCGGAAACGTCGTCGGACACGGTAGAACCGCCGGCGGCGTCATCGACTGTGCCGCCTGACGTCGCTCCGGTGCCAGACCGCCCCACGACTGAGCGCGAGGCGGCACGGCTCGAGGACGAGCGTGAAGCCTCGACGAAGCCGCCAGCCAGTAAACCAAGGCCGCGCGCTTCGGAGAGCGCCCGCGACCGCCAGACGAAAACAGCCTCTGGGGTCGGGGAACCCAGAGAAAGAGACGGTAACGGTTCGGTCTCGCCTCCCTCGGACCGCGAACGCGACACGACCGCTAAGACCGATGACACTCCACGCAAGGGCACGGAGAAGCCCTCCCCCTCACGGGACGCATCGTCGGCTGGTACCGAGCGCGCTTCCCGCGCGTCCAAGCCCGGCACCATGCAGACTACTGAGCGCGCCGCAATTCGTCGCGTGCTGAACGCGTACGAGGAGGCCTACAGCAGCCTGAGCGAAGCCAAGATCCGTGCGCTCCAGCCCGGGTTCGAAGGATTTCCCCAGACCTATGGCACCCTGCTGCGATCGGTCACGCTCACGATTCTCAATCCCTCCATCGAGATTGCTCCAGACGGTCAGAGCGCCACGGTCAAGTGCTTCTTACGCTACGACTACGTCTGGAAGCGCGGAGGCCTGCCGCCCACGGGCTCTCTCAACGTGACCTGGCGCTTGAAGAAGGCCGGGGAATCGTGGGTCATCGTCGACTAGAACTCTTGAGGCACCGAAAACTTGACTCGTTGAGTCAAGTTTCGGGGCGTCGAGTGAGCGTCGGGGAGCGCGGCCGGAGGCCGCGGTCCGCTAGAACACGTAATCGAATCCGACATGCGGGGTGATGTCCGGTTGCAGGCCCGAGTCGTTCATCGGAACGAGGAAGCTCATGTTCAAGAGCAGCGTGCGCGTCACATTGATCTTCCAGCCGAACGCGCCGAGCACGAGGTTCATGTTACCGGTCGTCGTCTCGAACACGAGCTCCTCGTCGCCCTGGAATGGAGTGGACGGCAAGGGCCCCGGGGTGCGGCTCTCGAAGGTCCGGCGACCAACCGTGAAGCGCGGCACATCGCGCAGCGTTCGCCCAACGACATCGAACGCCATCGTCACCCTCGGCAGCACTGCCGCGTTGACGCCAAAGGCATAGTTGATCTCGTCCGGCACGGAGAGATCCTTGACCGCCGAGACATCCGGGGTGTTGGCGTCGTACGGCACATCCGGTGCGCTCACCACCTGGTCCACGAAGGGGCTGACGTTGCCCGACGAGAAGGTGTAGCCGATGTTCACATGCGGGCTGAAACGACCGATCTCGGAAGACCCAATGAGGTAGAACTTTGCCTGCGTCGCTCCCGTGCCGAGCAGGTCGTTGCGGTCGCCCGTGGGGAGCCTGACGTCGAGCCCGGCAGCCACCGCGCCAATCGCATCCCGATAGAGCGCGTACTTCCCACGCAAGACGATGTCGCCGAGACCGGTTGCGCCAGCGCTGCTTCGAACCGTGTTCGTTCCGCCTCCGTGGCCGTCGAAGCTGTGAAGTGGAGGAATGTCCTCTGTTGCGGTCCGCACGATTCCGGCGGTGGCCGTCACATCGAGATTGACGCTCACGATCGGAATGGCCAGCCCGACATCGAAGTCCTCGGTCACGCCATAGGTGCCGAAGAACGCCACACTGTCGGTGTCGACCTGCACTCCCAGCGTGGTCTCCATGAGGTCCCGTTCGAAGAACGGTTCGAGGTCGCTCGGACCGTTGGGATCGGCTGGTCCCTCCGGAGAGCCGCAGCAGTTGTTGTGCTCCAAGTAGAACCGCATGTCGCCCGACCGGAGGTCGACGCCCTCGAACGAGTCGTAAGTGACGTGTTGGTACGTCAGCCCGAAGTTGAACTGGCCTTCGCCGATGGTCAGGGCGCGCTCGGCGAACAACGGCCCGAACGTCGCGCTCATGGGCGTGACGGCGCCGGTCGAGGGATCGACGGTGTAACTGAAGCCGCCGGAGGAGGACGACAGCGGGAATGTGGCGAGCTGGACGGCAATGGCTTTGTTCAGCTCCCCTCGCGCCGCGCTCAGGTTCGCGCCCGCCAAAAAGTGCGCCTCGTGAACAATGGCCTCCGGGATATCAGGCGGCGGCGGTGCGTCGCTGAGCGTGACGGCACGCGCGACGACCGTCTTGAGAAAGCTGGCCAGCGGTTGATTCCGTTCCGCCTGTGATTGCGCGGCGACAGGCGCCGGCAGGATCGTAGACGCGGCGATCGCTAGCGTTGTCAGTCGTGTGGACGTCATACTGCGCTCCTGCCGAGCTGGGGCCAAGCGTGCGCCGCGCATTCTATCAGCTTGCGGGAAAAAGATGCCTGTCATCTTTCCGGGGATTCATGTGAAAAAGATGACAGGCATCTTTTTCCCGATTTGACACACTGCGGGCGCCTCGGCTAGGCTAATCGACGATGTTCGATCGCCCTGTGCTGCACGCTCATCACTACCACTACCGCCTAAGCCGTGGTGCCGGTGATGGCCAGTGTGGAAGACGAGCTTCCCGCAGGTAGCGACAGTCCCGAGATTCTCGCAACCCCGCAGCCTCGCTGGTGACAAGCACTGGCGAGGCTTTTTGCGTTTATGGACTTCAGCAAGCTGGCTGGCCTCATCCCCGCAGTCGTCCAGGATGACGAGAGCAACGAGGTGTTGATGGTCGGCTTCATGAACGAGGAGGCGCTGCAGCACACGCGCGCCACCGGATACGTGACGTTCTTCAGCCGCACGCGCCATGCGCTGTGGACGAAGGGAGAGACGTCTGGCAATCGCTTGCGCGTCAAGCGCGTGCTCGTCGATTGCGACGAGGACACGCTCCTGATTCGTGTCGAGCGCCTCGGTGACGGCAACGTGTGCCACACGGGAGAGCGCAGCTGCTTTTTCAAGGACCTATGACACTCCGCCTCGGCATCCCCAAGGGCTCGCTGCAGGAGGCTACCGTGCAGCTCTTCGCGCGGGCCGGCTTCAACCTTTACGTGAGCGCACGATCGTACTTCCCGGCCAGCGACGATCCGGAGCTGGAGTGCTTGCTGATCCGGGCGCAGGAAATGGCGCGCTACGTGGCGGACGGCGTCCTGGACGCCGGCTTGACCGGCCTGGACTGGATTGCCGAGCATCGCCTTGCGAACGGCGGTCCGGAACTGGTCCGGGTTGCCGAGCTCGTCTACGCCAAGCAGAGCTTCGGCCGCGTGCGCTGGGTGCTCGCAGCGCCCGACGAGTCGCGATTCCGGGAGGCGCGCGACTTCGAGGGTGGAACGATTGCCACCGAGCTTGTCCGCGTCACCGAAGACTACTTCCGGAGGCAAGGTGTGAAGGTCACCGTCGAGTTTTCATGGGGCGCCACCGAGGTCAAGCCGCCCGTCCTGGCCGACGGCATCGTCGAGGCCACCGAGACAGGCTCGACGCTCCGGGCGAACCGGCTGCGCATCATCGATACGGTGATGGAGTCGAACACGCAGCTGGTCGCCAACGAGCAGGCGTGGGCGGACCCGTGGAAGCGCACCAAGATCGAGAATGTCTCGCTGCTGCTCCAGGCTGCCATCGCTGCGCACGGACGTGTCGGCATCATGCTCAACGTCCGCCGGGCGGACTTGGCAAACCTGCTCGCGTTGTTGCCGGCGCTGCGACGTCCCACCATCTCGTCGCTCGCCGATGAGGAGTGGGTGGCGCTCAACACAATCATCGAAGAGCGGACGGTGAGAGATCTCATCCCGAAGCTCAAAGGCGCCGGAGCAGAAGGCATCGTCGAGTATCCCTTGAACAAGATCGTCATGTGAGATGCAAATCATCGTCTCTTCTGACACGCGTGCCGTGGCCCGGCTCATCGATCGCCGCCCGCTCGCGGCTTCCGGCATCGAGCGACGGGTTCGTGCGATCGTGGACGACGTCCGGCGCGGTGGTGATCGAGCGGTGGTGGCGTACGCTCGGCAATACGATCGGATCGATGGCCCGGTTGAGGTGACGCGCGACGAGATCGCGGACGGCGTACGCCGGACACCGCTGCAGGTGCGCCGTGCGCTTGCCACCGCAGCGCGTCACATTCGCCGGGTAGCCAAGGCCCAAGTGCCGCGCGGATGGAAGCTCACCGTGGCTCCTGGCATCGTCGTCGAGCAACGCGTGACCCCGCTTGCACGGGTCGGCTGTTACGTGCCCGGCGGCCGCTATCCCCTCCCGTCGTCGCTGCTGATGACCGCCATTCCGGCGCGTGTGGCGGGCGTCGAGGAGGTGATCGCCGTGTGCCCGCGGCCGCACCCAGTCGTCTTGGCGGCGGCGGCAGCGGCGCGCGTGGACCGCCTCTTTCGGGTCGGCGGCGCGCACGCGGTGGCCGCGCTGGCGTACGGAACCGCGACGATCCCGCGCGTTGACAAGATCGTCGGTCCAGGAAGCACCTGGGTCGCCGCGGCGAAGGCGCTCGTGTCGCGCGAGTGCGCCATCGACTTTCACGCGGGTCCGAGCGAGATCGTTGTCATCGCCAGCGGCAGCGATGCCGCGTGGGTGGCCGCGGATCTCCTCGCGCAGGCGGAGCACGACGTGGATGCCCGCGCGCTGCTGCTGACACCGAGCCGGCGGCTCGCACGCGCGGTCGCGCGCATCGTGGACGAGCGGCTGCCGGCCGACGGACCGGCGGCGGCGGCACTCAAGCGGAACGGCGGGATCGTGCTGACGCGCAGCGTGCGCGAGGCCGTTGCGCTTGCAAATCGCATCGCGCCAGAGCACTTGGTCTGCGAAGACGAAGCTGTCGCCCGCCAGGTGACGGCGGGTACGGTGTTCGTCGGACCGTGGAGCGCCCAGGCCGCAGGCGATTACGCGACAGGGTCGAATCACGTTCTTCCGACCAACGGGGCGGCGCGGTTCCGCGGCGGGTTGAGCGCGTCGGACTTCGTTCGCGTGTCGAGCCTCCAGCGGCTCACGCGAAAGGGGCTCGCCGCCATTGCCCCCACGGTGACGACGCTCGCCGAGGCGGAGGGCCTGCATGGCCACGCCGCATCGATCAAGGTTCGCCTGGATCCCGCCACACGGCCTCGCCAACGGGTGCGCCCATGACGCACGAGTACGAGCGAATCGAGGTGCCGCGCGACGGCTTGCGTCTCCACCTCAACGAGAACACCGGCGGATGCTCGCCGCGGGTGCTCGAGGCGCTGGCGCGCCTCGGTGCCGACGATCTGGCCACATACCCGGACTATGGCTGCGTAGAAGCAGCCGTGGCGGGCTTCTTCGGCGTGGACCCGGCGCGCGTGCTGCTGACCAATGGCCTGGACGAAGGCATCCTCGCCGCAGCAGTGGCCTGGCTTCGGGGCGGCGCGTCCAACGAAGCCGTCATCGTCGAGCCGGCGTTTGGCATGTACGCCGACGCCACCGAGGCAGCCGGTGGGCGCATCGTCACGGTGCCGCCCGATGAGCGGCTTGGTGTGCCGCTGGAGGCCACCCGTGCGGCGGTGACGCCCCAAACAGGGCTGGTGTTCTTCGCGAGCCCGGCCAATCCCAGCGGTCTGCTCGTGCCACGCGACACTATCGCCGGCATCGCAGGAGGATTGCCGCCAGCAGCCGCGCTCTTTCTGGACGAAGCCTACGCCGATTTCGCCGACGACAACTTTCTTCGCGAGCTCGATCGCTGGCCAAACGTTCTCGTGGGACGAACGTTCGCGAAGGCGTACGGCCTCGCAGGCCTTCGGGCGGGCGCGGTCATCGGCAACGCCGAGGCCATTCGCCGCCTGCGACGTATCGTGCCGCCATATAGCCTCAACGCGGTCGTCGCCGCCGTGCTGCCGGTGGCGCTGGACGACCAGCAGTACGTTGCCTGGTACCGCGCACAGGTCGAAGAGTCGCGCGAGCTGATCTACGACGCGTGCCGGCGACTGGGGCTGCGCTATTGGCCAAGCGAGGCGAACTTCGTCCTGGTGCACTTTGGCGAGGCGCTTGCTCGGGTGATCTCCGGTCTGTCCGCCCGGCGCATCTACGTGCGCGACCGGTCATCGCAGCCTGGCTGCGCCGGGTGTGCCCGTATCACTGCCGGTGTCGTGGCCCACACTCAGGCATGTCTGCGGGCGCTCGAAGACGTACTGGCTAGCGGCCCCTAGCCACCAGCTCACTTGAGTGGTCCTCGTAGCGCAGGTCTTTAGGCCTGCCTGCAGAGATTTCGCGCCGCGATTGGCAGGCCTAAAGGCCTGCGCTACGTCTGCCAACGAGGCCAACACAAGTGAGCTCTGGGGATAAAGGGCCGCCCTACCGCCACTGACCACTACTCAGGGGGAACACCATGCGGCGAGCGGTCATTCATCGGCAAACGCGCGAAACCGACGTTCGTGTGTCGCTCGGCATAGAAGGCAAAGGCCGTTATCAGATCAGCACCGGCATCCGCTTCCTCGATCACATGCTGGAGCTGGCGGCGCGCCATGGCGCATTCGATCTCACCGTCGAGGCCAAAGGTGACCTCAACGTCGACCAACATCATACGGTGGAAGATGTTGGCATCGCGCTCGGCGACGCATTCTCCAAAGCGCTCGGGCCTCGTCGCGGGATCAACCGTGCCGGTTACTTCCTGATGCCCATGGACGAGACGCTCGGCGTGGCGGCGATTGATCTCGGCGGGCGCGCGCATGTGGTCGTCGATCTCAACGTGCGCGCGCGGTATGTGGGCGATCTGCAGACCGAGCTGATCCACGATTTCTTCGAAGGGTTCGCGCAAGGCGCCCGCGCCAACGTTCATCTCAAGGTGATGTACGGCCGCTCCAGCCACCATCGCGTCGAAGCGGTGTTCAAGGCGTTCGCGCGCGCCCTCCGGGTGGCGTGCGCTCGCGATCGACAGTTGGCTCGTATGCTCCCGAGCACGAAGGGGCTGCTCTAAGTTCTTGGTCCTTGGCTCTTGGTTCTTGGTCGAGCTCCGGGGTTGACGAGCACGGCGCGTTCGGCGAACGCGCCCTACCATGGCGGTAGGGCCGCCTCGCCGAGGCGGCCGCCAGGGCTGCTGAATCATGATTGCGCTGATTGATTATCGTGCCGGGAATCTGACGTCGGTGCGGAAGGCGCTCGCCTTCATTGGCGCGGAGGTGCGAACACCCCTCACGCCGGAGGATCTGGCGGATGCGGCCGGCATCATCGTGCCTGGCGTCGGCAATTTCGGCGCCACAGCCGCCTTGGACGAGCCGTGGCGCCGGGCCGTCCGCCAGGCCGTCGCCGAGCGCCGGCCGCTGCTCGGGATCTGCCTCGGCCTGCAATGGTTGTTCGAGGGAAGCGAGGAGGCGGCGACTCTTTCGGGCCTCGGCGTGCTCCCCGGTCGGTGCGTCCGCCTCGGCGAAAAAGGGGACAGCCCCCTTTTTCGCTTGAAGGTTCCGCACGTAGGCTGGAACAGCCTGGACCTGCGCGGATCCTCCCGGCTGCTGGAGGGTGTCGTGAGCGGCACGCAGGCGTACTTCACGCACTCCTTCGTCGCGCCACCCAGCACCGCCACCGTGGCACTCACGACTCACGGGGAACCCTTCCCGAGCGTTGTCGAACGCGACCTGGTATTTGGGGTGCAGTTCCATCCGGAGAAGTCCGCCGACGCCGGCCTCCGCATCCTGCGCAACTTCATGGCAATGTGTCTCTGAGCGAGGTCGTTGAAGCCGTGCTTTCGAAACGCATCATCGCCTGTCTCGACGTCCGTGACGGTCAGGTCGTCAAAGGCATCAACTTCGAAGGTCTGCGGACCGCTGGAGACCCCGCTGCGCTCGCTCGCCGGTACAACGAGGAGGGAATCGACGAGCTCGTCATCCTCGACGTCACCGCCACGCTCGAGAAGCGGCGCACCATGGCGGCAACGGTACGTGCGGTGGCGCGCGAGCTCTTCATCCCGCTCGCGGTGGGTGGCGGCATTCGGTCACTCGAGGATGCCGATGCGGCCATCGAGGCTGGGGCCGACAAGGTCAGCGTCAATACCGCTGCGCTCGCGACGCCGTCGCTCATCACCGATCTCGCAGCGCGCTATGGGAGCCAAGCGGTGGTCGTCGCGATCGACGCGCAGTGGCAGGGTGACCGCTTTGCCGTTTACGCCAAGAGCGGCACCGTTGATACCGGTCGCGACGCGGTCGAGTGGGCGCGTGAGGCGGCAACACAGGGGGCGGGGGAAATCCTGCTCACCTCCATCGATCGCGATGGCACACGGCGGGGGTTCGACTGCGCGCTGACCGCCGCCGTGGCGGAGGCAGTATCCATTCCGGTCATCGCCTCTGGCGGCGCCGGAAGCTTCGATCACTTCACTGCGGTCTTCACAGCGGGTCGCGCGGACGCGGCGCTCGCCGCCTCGATCTTCCATTATCGTGAGCACGGCGTCCACGATCTCAAACAGCATCTGGCGCTGGCGGGCATTCCCGTCAGAATGGTCCTTGGTGCGCAGGCGTAAACGGACGCCTCTGAGGTGACGGCCGCCTCGGCGAGGCGGCCCTACCTGGGAAGAGGCGGCGCTACCTCCGAATATGTTGATCCCCTCGATTGATCTCAAAGGTGGCCAGGTGGTGCAGCTCGTCCAGGGACGAACGCTCGCACTCGCGTCCGATGACGTGCAAGCGTGGGCGGACAAGTTCGCCGCCTTCGAGAAGGTGCAGGTGATCGACCTCGACGGCGCCCTCGACAGCGGCAGCAATGACGCGCTCGTTCGAGGGCTCTGCACGAAGCTGCGGTGTCGCGTCGGCGGCGGTATCCGGACGCACGATCGCGCGCGCGCGATCCTCGACGCAGGCGCCACCCACGTCATCGTCGGCTCTTCCCTGTTCAAGAACGGCAACGTGGACACCGCCTTCGCCGCTCATCTCGCGGAGGCGGTGGGCGCCGATCACATCATCGCTGCCGTGGATAGCTTCGAGGGCAAAGTGGTCGTTCGCGGCTGGCGCGAGTCGACAGGCCTCACCGCCGTGGAGGCGGTTCGGACGCTCGAGCCTTACTGCGGCGAGTTCCTCTACACGCACGTCGACACTGAAGGGCTGATGCGGGGCACTGACATGGAAGCCATTCGTCGCGTGCGGGAGGCGACGAGCCGGCCGCTGACCGCCGCTGGCGGCATCACGACCCGTGCCGAAATCGATCTCCTCGATCAGATGGGCGTCGATGCCGTTGTGGGGATGGCCATTTACACCGGTCTGCTGCCGTTGGAATAGCTCCCGCTGCGCTGAGGAAAGCGGTGGCCCGGTGAACGATTTTCTCGATTCAGCTTATCAGTGATAATATATCGCACTAGATCGACATTCATCGCGCCTGATGTAGATTAAGCGCGCCATGGTGAAGATTTTTTTAGATATATGCCATGGGTGATTGGTTCTCGCAGCCAGTGAATCATTTTCACGGACGAGCCCTGCCAGAAGCAGCGCTTCCGGCAGGTTATGCTGCACTCACGGAACGCTTCGATCTGGCGGTTCCGCTCCCCACACGATTAACCGCGATCGCCGAGCGTCATCACCCGGCACTAAACCGTTCCTGGCTGCTGTTGACACCTCGTCATCGTCCGCCCGATACGCTCGAAGGGCAGCTCCTCTTTGCATTGAAGTGGGAAGGCATCGATCTCGGCGTGCTGGCCGCTCTCTTCAAGGCTGTGGAGCCCCGTGAGATCGCCACGGTTGTGCGGGCAACGCCAACGGGCGCCTTCGCGCGGAGGGCTTGGTTTCTCTATGAGTGGTTGACTGGGCGTGAGCTCGAGGTGCCTGATCCCGGTAAGGTTCGAGCCGTGCCGGTAGTCGATCCGGAACAGCAGGTGGCTCTCCAGAAGGGCGCACCGTCACCTCGCCACAAAGTTCTCGACAATCTGCCTGGTGTACACGGCTTCTGTCCAATGATCCGTTGGACACCGAACCTCAAAGCAGCCGTCGCGAAAGGGTTCGACGCTCGCGCTCGCGAGATCATCGGCCGCACGCGAAAAGATCTCATTGCCCGGGCTGCGGCATTTCTTCTGCTCAGCGACTCGAAATCGTCGTTCGCAATTGAGGGTGAGCGCCCGTCGAGCGCCCGAGCGGCGCGGTGGGCCCGCGCGATTGGTGACGCAGGCCGGCATTCGGTCACGATTGACGAACTGGAACGGCTTCAACGCGTGGTGATAGGCGATGCACGATTCGTGAAGCTCGGGCTCCGCAACGAAGGCGGATTCGTGGGGACTCACGACAGAGAGACACAGGAACCTGTGCCGGATCACATCAGCGCACGGCCCCAGGATCTCAAAGGCCTGCTCGACGGCATCATTGCGTACGATGGCCGGTCAGTACGAGGCGGTGTTGATCCTGTGGCTGCTGCTGCTGCGATTGCGTTTGGATTCGTCTATGTCCATCCCTTCGTCGATGGCAACGGCCGGTTACATCGGTGGCTGATCCACCACGTGCTCGGCGCTGCGGGTTACAACCCAACCGGCGTCGTGTTTCCGATCAGTGCGGCGATTCTTCGCCGGATTGACGAATACCGTGCTGTACTGGAGTCGTATTCCGGTGCGGTATTGCCCCTCATTGAATGGCGCGCCACGACCGATAGCAACGTTGAGGTCCTGAACGAGACAGCCGACTACTACCGGTACTTCGATGCGACCGCACACGCCGAATTCTTGTATTCGTGCGTCGAACAGACCATCGAGCGCGACCTGCCAGAAGAGGTTCGCTTCTTGGAAGCGTTCGACAGATTTTCGTCAGCGGTAAAGGAGATGGTCGAGATGCCGGACCGAGAAGTCGAGCGGCTGCGTGGGTTTCTCGCCCAGGGGCATGGACGTCTGTCGAAGCGCGCTCGTGAGCAGGAGTTTCGGGCGCTGACGAACGAAGAAACAACTCGAGTGGAGGCAGTGTACGCCGAGCTCTTTGGAGATTCCGGCTCCAAAGCAGTGTAGCGAGACACCCATGAAGAGTGTACCGCCGCGCCTCGCCCAAGTGCTGCTGCCGTTGATCGCAGCGGCGAGCATTGCCTGTGCGGCACCTGGCGGTCGCTTTCAAGAAGCCAACGCGCGCGCGCACATCAGCATGCTGGCGGGCACGATTGGCAGCCGGCCGGTCGGCACCGCCGCGAATGACCGCGCACGGAGCTATTTGGTCGATCAGCTTCAGCTCTACGGCTTCTCGGTCCGCGTGCAGGAAGCCGACGCCGTCGATCATGAGAACGGCACGACGGCGCGGGTTGCCAACATCATTGCGCTGAAGACCGGTACGCGCCGGGAGGCCATTGCGCTGGTCGCACACTATGACTCCGTGGCCGACGCACCTGGCGCCATGGACGATGCGCTCGGTACGGCGGTCTGCGTGGAGACGGCGCGTATACTGGCGCGGTCCCGCCTCACACACAGCCTCATCATCCTCCTGACCGATGCGGAAGAAGTGGGCATGATGGGCGCACGGGCCGCCTTGTTGGATACCGAGCTCGCCGAGCGGACGCGCGCCTATTTGAACTTCGAGGCCGTGGGAGGATCGGGACCGGCGTTGCTGTTCGAAGTCGGTCCGGGCAGTGGTACGCCGTTGAGCGCCTGGGCGGCCGCCGCGCGGCCGGCGGGCGCCTCCTACGCCACCGAAATCTACAAGCATCTCCCGAACGACACCGACTTCTCGGTCCTGAAGCAGGGGACCCTGTTCGGCCTCAACTTCTCGCCCATTGGCGACAGCTACGCGTACCACACCGCTCGCGACGTGCCTGAGCGCGTCTCCGGACCGACCATCCGGCACATGGGGGAGAACGCCCTGACGATTGTCGAGCGTCTGGATGATCTCGGCATCGCCTGGCGCAGCGAGCCGGCAACCTACTTCGACGTGGCAGGGCGGTGGGCCTTGGTCTACAGCCCTGCAACCGGCAGGGGGATTGCTGTCGCTGCTCTCCTGCTCGGTGTGCTGGCGTGGGGCGTGCTTCTGATTGACCTCTATCGGGCGTTCGGACTCGTCCGGTTGATCTCAACAGGCGTGTGGAGCGCGCTGGCCGTTGCCGCGGTTGGCGGAAGCCTGTGGGCCGCGGCCTGGGCGCTCCGGGCGACGCGTGCCGAGTTCCACCCCTGGTATGCCTCGCCACACTGGTTCTATCTTTTTCTCGTCACCGCCGGCATCGCCGCCGGTTGGGCGGTGCGGCGTCTCGCCGCGGTACTGCCCGCAGCGGTGCGAGCGATCGGAAGGCCCGACGGGGTGTGGGCCATGGCGTTGCCGGCGTGGGTGGTGTTGACGGCAGTGACCGCGTGGAAGGCGCCTGCGGCCTCGCACCTCTGGTCGGTACCGGTCGGCGTCGCTGGCGCGCTGCTCCTGGTCACGCACGGTAGCGCGCTCTTGGTGCGAGTCGCCTCCCTCCTGATTGCGGGCACGGCCGCGCTGTTCTGGGGCAGCAACGCCATACAGCTCGCTGGCTTCCTTCCACCGATGTTCGGGCGGCTGCCGTTGGTCACACCGCTCTGGGCGTACCCGGCCCTGGTCGGGCTCGTCGGGCTGATGCTGACACCTCCACTCCTGGCCATTGTCATTGGTCGTCGGAGGCGGAGCACGCCGCATACGTGGGTCGGCGCGGCGCTGCTGGTCGCGCTCGTCGTCAGCGGAGGTCTCGCGTACGCGTCCGCGGCGTACACCACGGAACGGCCTGCCCGTCGTCTCGCTCGTTTCGTGCAGGACGGTATCGCGCGTCGAGCGTTCTGGGAAGTGGCAGGCCAGGAGCCGGGCGTCGATTTGCACGGCCGTCGGGGCGTCGCATGGCGCCGCGTCGCCGAGGCGCCGCCGACCACGGTTCCGCTGCCGACGCTCACCCAGCCGTTCGTCTTCCGAACTGCCGCCACGGCGCTCGATGCCCCGCCCGCCGGCGTCACCGCGCGGATTGCGGCAGGCGCGTCGGGCCTGGACCTGGAGATTGCCGTGACGCCCCGTGCTCGAGGCCTGACGGTGACCTTCGTCCTGCCGCGCGGTGTGCGACCCGTGACGTCCAATCTCGCCGGCACCATCCGGGACGATCGGTGGCAAGCGACCATGATCGCGCCGCCCGCGGATGGCGTCGTGCTCAGCGCGCGGCTCGGCAACGTCTCGCTCGATGGTTTGCAGAAGGCCGCCGTTGTCATCGTGCAGTCAGGCCTTCCCGGGGGAGCCGGCTGGCAGGGCCTCCCGGGCTGGCTTCCGCAAGATCGCTTCGTCTGGACCGCACGCTCTATCTATCTCGTCTCTGCCGCTCCCGAGATCATGCGGACGCCCCCGGACACCTCCGTGCCTGATTTCGTGCTACGCTAATCAGCGTAATGATTACGTGTGTCGACGTAATCGCTCTGTAACGCACCGGCATGGCGAGCAATCCATTCGTGTACGGCGAGGTGGTGCCGCCGTCGGCGTTCATCGACCGTGAGGTGGAGCTGGCGCGGCTCGTGAACGACCTGGCGGCGAGCCAAAAGGTCTTCCTGATTTCCCCGCGCCGCTACGGCAAGTCGTCGCTCATCCGGCAGGCGCTCGTGGCGCTCGCACGCCAGCGTGTGCTGACAATCGAAGTGTCGGTGGCGAGCTACAGCTCGTACGTCGCCTTTCTCGAGGGCTACGCCCGGCACCTGCTCGCGCTCGAGCGCCGAGCGGAGCGGGCGCGGCCCTGGCTCGCTGGGCTGCTGGACGCCTTTCGCGCAGACGTTCGCGTCGAGCCGCGCGCCGGCGGCGGCCAACAGCTCTCGGTCGCCTTTCCGACGGTCAAGCATGCGCGCGACGAAGCACGGCTCGCCGAGGAGGTATTCCGTCTCCCCGGGCGCATTGCCGAAGCAACCGGCCGACGGCTGGCCATTGCGCTCGACGAGTTCCAGGTGATCACCGCATACGACGGCGGCGGCGTTGAAGCCGCCCTTCGCGAGGCCGTGCAGCAACAGCGAAACGTCGGCTACGTGTTCGCAGGCTCCGAGCCGACGCTGATGGAGCACATGGTCACCCCGCGGCGCCCGTTCTACAAGGCTGGACCGCTGATGCGCCTCGATCGCATCCCCAGCGATGTCTTCACCAGCTTCGTCGAGACGCGCTTTCGGCGCTCGGGGTTCCGCGTCGAGAAGGGCCTCGGCGCGGCGCTCGTGGAGCTTGCGGGTAATCTGCCGTACGACGTTCAGCGGCTGGCCCACGAGCTCTGGGATGATGCCCGTGTTGCTGGCTGGCGCGGGGTGAACGTCGACACGCTGCATCGGACGCTGCGACGCCTGCTCGAGGAGCAGGCAACGCTCTTCGAGGGCGTGTGGCAGCGGCTCACGCTCGCCCAGCGCGCCGCCCTGCGCGCCGTCGTCTTCGAGCAAGGTCGCGAGCTGCTCTCTGGAGACGTGCGCGTGCGATACCGGCTCGGCGGGGCTTCCTCGGTTCAGTCAGCGCTTCTCGCCTTGCAGCGCCTCGACCTGGTGATGCGTGAGGCGAACGGGCTCTACCTCGTCATGGACTCGCTATTCCGGGAATGGGTTGCAAGGAAGACGTACTGACACAGTAGTCTTGAGTTTTGAGGTAGGGCGCGTCAGCCTCCCGCGCCGTCACGGCCGCCTCGGCGAGGCGGCCCTACCTAGGACTCACAACTTCGAACGATGAACCCCTCATTCCTCGAGCGTGTTGCGCTGCATCGGCCAGAGCTCCGCGCCTGGGCGCTCTACGACTGGGCGAACTCCGCCTTCATGACGACGGTGGTGGCGGCGATCTTTCCTATTTATTTCAGCACGGTTGCCGCTGCTGATCTGCCGGCCACTACAGCGACGTTCCGATTCGGCATTGCCACCACCCTCGCGCTTGCCGCCGTTGCGGTGATGGCGCCGGTGCTTGGCGCAATTGCGGACTACAGTGCCGCCAAGAAGCGCTTCCTGGTTGCCTTTCAGACGCTCGGGGTGCTCGCCACTGCGGCGATGTGGTTCATCGGCCGAGGCGACTGGCTGCTCGCGCTGACGCTCTTCATGTTGGGAAACATCGGCGCGTACGGCACGTTCGCCTTTTACGACTCGCTCCTGCCTCACATTGCAAGCAGAGACGAGGTGGATCGTGTCTCGACCAGCGGCTACGCGCTTGGCTACCTGGGCGGCGGCCTGCTGCTCGCGATCAATCTGGCGTGGATTCTGATGCCGGACGCCTTTGGCTTTCCCGACGCGGATGTCGCCGTGCGGCTCTCGTTCGTCAGTGTGGCGATCTGGTGGCTCCTCTTCTCGCTGCCGCTCTTCCGACGAGTCCCAGAGCCACGGCGGCTGCTCGAAGCCGACGAGCGCCCGGATCAGAATCCGGTCGCCGTGGGCCTCACTCGCCTCCGCGAGACCTTGCACGATCTGCGTCGCTATCGGCAGGCGTTCCTGATGCTGCTCGCTTTCCTCCTCTACAACGACGGCATCAACACAATCATCCGGATGGCCACGATCTTCGGTACCGAGATCGGCATCGGGCGTGAGCATCTGATCGGGGCGCTCCTGCTCTCGCAGTTCGTCGGCGTGCCATGCTCGTTCTTCTTCGGCCGTCTTGCCGGCCGGATTGGCGCCAAGCGCGCCGTTGTCGGCTCGCTTGTCGTCTACACGGGCGTCAGCATCCTCGGCTACTTCGTGCAGACCGCCGCGCACTTCTACGCGCTCGCGCTCATCGTCGGCACGGTGCAGGGCGGGAGCCAGGCGCTCAGCCGGTCGCTGTTCGCAACGATGGTGCCGCGGCACAAATCGTCCGAGTTCTTCGGATTCTTCGCCGTGTTCGAGAAGTTCGCCGGCATCTTCGGCCCTCTGCTGTTCGCGATCGCGGTCGCACTCACCGGGTCCAGCCGCCACGCCATCTTGTCGGTCATTCTCTTCTTCCTGGCCGGCGGCCTGGTGCTCCGGCGTGTCGACGTCGGGGAGGGCCAGCGCGTCGCACGCGAGGCTGACGAACGGTAGGATTCACCCTTCGACTCGCTTCGCTCGCTCAGGGCATTCGACTCGTCTGCGGCTCGCCATGAGGGAGCCTGACGGCGCCCCGAAGGGGGGCCGTCAGACGAGCAGAATGGGAAACAGGAATCAGGAAACAGGCTTGCCTAGCCGTAGCACGCCACAGGCGAGCGAAGGCTGGCTTACAGTCCTTCTCGGGCGACGCTGATTGCCAGGGCGCCCGACAGGTTGTGGCCCGCCATCTGCAGCACGCGCTCGTAGTGCTCTCGGGCCTTCGCTTGGTCTCCCTTACCTTCGCACGCCTGCCCGAGGAGCATCATGATGAACACATCCTCTTGATTGGCTTGCGACAACGGTTCGATGGCCTTGTCGTACTGCTTCAGCTGCACGGCGTTGTATCCGGTCAAATAGTAGTACTCTTCGACACCGTTGCCGAGCTCGGGGTCCTTGTCGAACGCGGCCTTGACGGCTGCGGCCTGCTCGTCGGCGACGGCCTGGTCACCGCGGCGCGCAGCAATGCGAGACTGCGCGTGGCTCCAGCGCATCTCCCAGACCGCCGGCGGCTGGTCCGGATCGGGCGACTCTACCTTCTGAGATGTCTCGTAGCCCGTTCGATACCACTTCTCGGCGTTCTCGCTGTCGCCCGACTCGAGATAGAGCCGTGCCAGCGCATTCGCGTCACCGGCCGCCCGGATGAAGTTGCGCTCTGCGACGGCAGCGTCGAAGACGGCTCGATAGAACGGCTCCGCCTCGGCGGCGTTGCGCTCGAATGCGAACGAGTTGGCGAGCGTGACATTGGCGCTGCGCTTGGCATCCGCATCCGGCGCCTGTGTGAGCGCTTTCTGGAGATGCTGGCGCGCAGTGGTGTATTCGCCCTTCATGTCGAGCGCGGTGCCCAGGCCAAGATGCGCTTCGTGCGACGTCGGATCCTGCTTCAGGGCCTGCTCATACAGCTTGATGGCTTCCTCCACGTTGCCGGCGCGCTGGAGCTCCTGTGCCTCCTTTAGGATGGAGGGAGGACCCGTTGCGGCCTGTCCTTGCTCGGTTGGCGCCGCCGCCTGGCGTGACGCACTAACGTTGGAGCCAAGGACTGCCGCGACCGCAGGTGCAACGACCGCCAGCGCAACGAGCGCCCGCTGGCAGCACGCCATCATTGTGTTCATCTGGTGCATCGACATGGCTCGAATTATCGCAACGGAACTCAGAAAAGGCAAAGCGCTTCCCGGCGTGCTACACGCGGCGGTCACCATGGCTCTCCTGGTTGGGGCGACCGGCTGCGATGGTGATAGTGGCCCGCCACCGAGCGAGGCGCAGACGTTCACCGCCGGCGACGGGACGCGCTTTGCAGCGGAGGTCGTCATGGGCGGCCTGGAGGTGCCGTGGAGCCTCGCCTTTGCGCCCGACGGCCGCCTCTTCTTCACCGAGCGCCCCGGCCGTGTGCGCATCCTCGCCGACGGGCGCCTGGACACCGAGCCGGCGCTCGTCGTCCCGGACGTGGGAGCGATTGGTGAAGGAGGCGTGATGGGCCTGGCGCTCCACCCGGATTTCGCGAACAATCATTTCGTTTATCTGCTCTACACGGCACGGCGCGAGGACGGCTCCACGGTGAACCGACTCGTCCGTTATCGCGAGGCCGGTGGACGGCTCGGCGAAGCCGCCGTGCTCCTCGACAGCATCGGCGCGGCCAATATCCACAATGGCGGTAGGCTACGCTTCGGACCGGACGGCAAGCTCTATCTCACGATGGGCGACAGAGCGCAGCCATCGAGAGCCCAGGACCTGGCATCGCGCAACGGCAAGATCCTCCGGCTCAACGACGATGGCACGCGGCCGCGCGACAATCCGTTCTCCACGCTCGTCTTCACCTGGGGCCATCGCAATCCGCAGGGACTCGACTGGCACCCGACGGGTGTGCTTCTCGCTACCGAGCACGGACCAACCGGCAATGACGAGGTCAACGTCATCGAGGCGGGGCGAAACTACGGTTGGCCGGTCATTCAAGGCTCGGAGCAACGGCCCGATATGGAAACGCCGATTCAGGCTTACACGCCCTCGATAGCGCCGTCTGGCGCGTCGTTCTACACGGCGTCGCTGCTCCCCTCCTTTCGCGGCGACTTCTTCTTCGCCACGCTTCGCGGCCAGCACCTGCACCGATTGCGTCTCGATCCCGCCAACCCACGCCGCGTCTTACTGAGCGAGCGCCTCATGGAGGGCGCCTTCGGTCGGCTGCGCGACGTTGTCACGGGACCGGACGGGGCGCTCTACATCGCCACGAGCAATCGCGACGGGCGTGGCTCACCCGTCACTGACGATGATCGGATTCTGCGGGTCGTACCAGCACGGTAAGCGTGGTTATCCGCTGCGTTTCGAGGAGCGGAGCACAGCCAGGGTCAGCAGGCCCACACCGGTCCCGGTGAGCGCAACCGCCTGCGGCCAGAGCACATCGAGACCGACACCTTTGAGGAAGATACCTCGCACGATTTCGAGGTAGTAGCGAAGTGGGATGACATAGGTGACTTGCTGAATCGCCACTGGCATATTCTCGATCGGAAAGACGAAGCCCGACAGATATACCATTGGCATCAGGAAGAACAACATCGCAGTCATCATGGCCTGCTGTTGCGTGCTCGAAAGCGTCGACACGAGGAGGCCGATTGCGAGTGTGTTGACCACGTACAGCATTGTCAGCAGGAACAGCAGCGTCACGCTCCCGCGTAGTGGCACTTGGAACCACAGCACGGCAATTGCCAGCACCAAGCAGACATCGATGAACCCAATCACGGCATACGGCATCAGCTTGCCGACGATCAGCTCCCAGCGGGCGAGCGGCGTCACGTTGAGCTGCTCGAGCGTTCCCTGCTCCTTCTCGCGGACGATCGCCATCGAGGACAATGTGGTCGTGATGACGAGCAACACGAGCGCGAGCACACCCGGCACGAAGAACAGCCGGCTCTCGAGCTCAGGGTTGAACCAGACGCGGATTTCTGGTGTGATCCCCGCCGATTGGGCCCCCCCGGCCGTCCCTTTTCGCACGAGCTCTTGTGCGTACTCGGCTACGAGCGAGCTGGCATAACCAAGACTCAGCGTCGACGAGTTCGCGTCCGAGCCGTCGGCCACCGCCTGCACCGTCACCGGCGCCCCTCGCGCGATGTCGGCGCCGTAGTTCGCCGGGATTGTGATGGCAATCCAAGCATCCCCGCGCTCGAGCAACGGGTCCATTCGGTCGGTGGACGTCAGCCAATACCTCACCGTGAAATACGACGACCCGTCGAACCTCTGCACCAGCTCGCGACTCGCAGCCGTCCGGTCTTGATCGACAATGGCAAGCGGGATGTTGTGGACATCGGTCGTGGCAGCGTAGCCCAGCAAGGTGAGCTGCAGCACTGGGGCGATGAACACGAGCGAGCGCGTACGCTCGTCGCGCATCAGCTCGATCACCTCTTTCCACATGAGATATCGAACTCGTCGCATCGTTGAATCCTACATGCCGTGCCACTGACGACGCAGGCGCATCGCAGCCAGCGTGAGCACCACCACGGAGAACGCCGCGAGGCACACCAGGTCAAGCAAGATCACGCTCGGACCGGCGCCCTTGAGCACGACCGACCGTAGCGCCGCGACGTAGTAACGCGCCGGCACGATGTAGGTGGCTGCCTGAATCGCGAGCGGCATGCTCGAAATGGGAAACATGAAGCCCGAGAGAATCATCGTTGGCAGCACCGACATCAGCGAGGCAAGCTGAAACGCCGCCTGCTGGGTCTCGGCCAGTGTCGAAGCCAACAGCCCCATGGCGAGCGCAGCTACGAGAAACAGCGCCGTGGCGCCGAGCAGTAAGAGCCACGAACCGCGCATTGGCAGGCCGAACAGCCACATGCCCGCGAGAATGATGCCCAGCACCGAGACGAGCGAGAGCACCAGGTACGGCAGCACTTTGCCGATGATGTAGGACATCGTGCCGATTGGCGCCATCCGCACTTGCTCGAATGTGCCACGCTCCTTCTCGCGGACCACTGAGAGCGCGGTCGAGACGACGGCCGTGAGCGTCGCGATGTAGGCAATCAAGCCGAGCACGAGAAAGTAAGAGCTCTTGAGCTCCGGGTTGAACCAGACCCGCGGCTCGAGCACGAGCGGCAGCGGCCGTGGTGCCACGCCGGTCCGTTCGCTCACGAGGCGCTCAGACACGCTGCCCACGACGCCGTTCATATAACCGATGACCGTAGAGGCCGTGTTGGCATTGTCGCCGTTGACGATGGCCTGTATGGTTACGTGACGGCCATTGCGCAGATCGGTAGAGAAGTCGGTCGGGACAACGAGCACGGCTCGCGCGTCCCCGCGGTCGATGAGCTGCCGAATCGCCTCCTCGTCGTGGCTGGTGTCCACCAGGCGGAAGTAGCCAGATTCGAGGAATGCCTCGATCAACGTGCGGCTCTCGGGTGAGCCGTCACGGTCCTGCACGGCGAGCGGCACGTCGCGGATGTCGAAGTTCAGTGCGTAGCCGAACAGCCACAGGAAGAACATCGGCATCACCAGCACGAGCGCCATCGTGCGCGTATCTCGCCGCACCTGTCGCATCTCTTTCCGCGCCACCGCGAGCACGTGCCGAATCGCCGTCATGGTTTCCTGTGGTCCTTGGTCCTTGGTCCTTGGTCCCCGGGCCCGAATGATGGTAGGGCCGCCTCGCCGAGGCGGCCGCTAGCGCTTCGCCCCTGGTTCCTCCCGCTCGGCTACCAGATCGAGGAACACGTCCTCGAGCGAGGGCGCCACGAACGTGACGTCGCCAATCGGCACGCCCTCTGCCGTAAGCCACCCTCGCACCGTATCTGGTCCCAATGCCGGATCGGTCAGCACCGCATGCACGGCCGTGCCGAACAAGCTCGTGGCCTCGACCTCTGCCCGCGCGTCGAGGATGGTCATCACGTCCACCGGGTTCGCGGTCTGGACTTCGACGATTGGCCGTCCCTCGAAGACGCGCTTGAAGTCTGTCGTGGTGCCGAACGCCGCGAGGCGGCCGGCGTGAATCAGCGCCAGCCGATGGCAATGCTCCGCCTCGTCCAGGTAGTGGGTGGTCACCAGAATCGTGGTGCCCCCGTCGGCCATCTGCTCGATGAGTCGCCAGAACTGCCGCCGCGAGAGCGGATCGACGCCGCCGGTCGGCTCGTCGAGGAAGACCACCGGCGGCTCGTGCATGATGGCGCAGCCGAGCGCCAGACGCTGGCGCCAGCCGACCGGCAGCGACAGCGTGAGCGCCTGCTCACGTCCTTCGAGCCCCGCCATCTCGAGGACGAACTGCCGTCGTGCTCGGTAGTGGTTTCCCTCGAGCCCGTAAATCCCCGCGTAGAAGCGGATGTTCTGATCAACGGTGAGCTGCTCGTAGAGCGAGAACTTCTGCGACATGTAACCCAGACGATGCTTGACGCCCTCTGGATCGCGGCCAACGTCGATGCCGTCCACGTGTGCGGTCCCGGAGGTCGGCTTCAACAGACCGCACAGCATTCGGATCGTCGTGGACTTCCCAGCACCGTTGGCACCGAGCAGGCCGAAGATCTCGCCCCGCTGCACGTCGAACGTCACCCGGTCGACGGCTGTGAAGTCGCCGAACTTGCGCGTCAGCTCCTGCACGTCGATCGCGACGTCGCCAGAGCTCGCGGGGCCTGAAGGCCCCGCGCTACGTACGTCCGAACTACCCCGATTCACCTTGTCACCCCGTCACCCTGTCACCCTGTCACCCTGTCACCCCGTCACCCCGTCACCCCGTCACCCCGTCGTTACCTTCCCACTGCACGATCCAGCGCGGCAGCCGCCAGCTGCGCGTGGGCAAGCGCGCTCGTCCGTGTCAGCTCGGCCTGGAGCAACGCCACCTGTGCGTCCAGCAAGTCCGTGCTCGTGGCCACGCCTGCAGTAAAGCGCTCGTTCAACACGCGCCGGGCCTCGGCGGCGCTCCTGACGCCGTCCTCGGCCGCCTGGACAGATGCACGCGCCGCCCGCAGCTGGAGCTGACGACGTCCTATCCCGATCCGAAGCTGGCGATCGTACTCCGCCAGGCGCGCCTCCGCCGCCGCCACCACCGCACGGGCTGCCGCCGTCTCCGCATCAGCCCGGCCGCCATCGAAGAGCGGCCACGTCACGCGCGCTGAGACATCCCACGAGTCGTTCCAGTCTTCATTGCGCGGAAAGATGCGGGGATTCGGTCGCGCATAGTCGACGCCGGCAGCGAGCGCCATCGACGGACGGTCACCAGCGTCGGCGGCCTGTACGCGCCGACGCGTTGACTCGAGTCGTTCCGCAAGCGCCTGCCGATCCGCGCGACGTGCTGCCGCGTCCTTCGCGAGGTCCGCCGGCGACTCTTCCGTCGCCGGTGGCACCTGCAGTGACTCTACGAGCTCGATCGGCAAACCGGGCGCGAGTCCCAACAGCTCGCGAAGCATCAACTCTGCAATATCGCGCTGCGCCTCGGCGTCGATGAGCTCCGCCCGCTGCGCCGATTCTTGGGCTTCGACGTTGAGGACATCGCTCGGCGGAACCAAGCCGGCATCGAGCTGCGCCTGTACGTCGCGAAGCTGGGCGCCAAGCCGCTCGAGCCCCTGCTCGCGGACGCCAACGGTCTCTCGTCCGGTCACGACCGCCCAGTAGGCGCTCACGACCTCCAGGCGCAACGCGGCGCGGCCGTCGGCCTCGTCTCGCCCGGCCGCACGCGCCTCTGCTTTCGCCGACTCCCGCGTGGCACGGCTGCGGCCTGCATCGAACAACGGCCACTGGACGTCGAGACGGCTGGTGTAGTTGTCTGGAATATCGGGATAGACGATGCGGAAGAGGCCGTCCGGCGTTTGGAGACCGAACTCGTCGACGTGATTGGTTCGCGTGTAGCTCGCCTGGGCGGAGACCTGCGGCAGATCGGCCGCACGCGCGACACCGATGTTGGCATCCGCCTGCGCGCGCCTGGCGTCGAGCTCGCGCAGCCTGTGGCTGTGCTCGAACGCCCGCTGCACGGCGTCGCCGAGCGTAAGCCGCAGTGCTCCTGTCTGGGCTCCTTGCTGGGCCCCTTGCTGTGGCGCCTCCTGTGCCCGAAGCCCCGGGGTGCCGGTCATGGTGATGGCCGCCAGCGCGCCAGCGATCATGATCCGTGTCGTCGGTAGCCAGCATACGGTCACGTCCGCCCCTCCGTTTGGACCGCAATGCGGCCCGTGACATGAATTTCGTTCTCGTCGTGCGACCGCATAGCGGTCCGGCGCGCGGAGCGCGCCAAAACAAGCACCGTCAGACCAGCCAAGGGGCGCCGGCCCCCCGTGCATCCACGTAAGTCGCAGAGATATCAACATGCCGAGCCCCTTGGCTGGTCCTATGAGATCAGTCGCTCGATGAAGACGTCTTCGAGCGATGGCGTTGCGAGGCGCGCGCTCCTCAGCTCCAGACCACCCTCAGCAAACGCGTGCTCGATACGCTTCTGCGCCTGCTCCGCATCCTCGCCACCCAGGTGCACGTGGCTGCGCTCGCCAAAGCTCTGGACGTCGTTGGGCGGGAAGAGTGTGGCGAGCAGCCGCGCGGCTTCACGATGAGGCGACGCAATCACTTGGAGGATGCGACCGGGGAACGCCGCACGCAGTCGTGACGGGTCGTCGACCGCGAGCAGGTGTCCGTTGTGCAGCAGGGCCACGCGACGACACCTCTCCGCCTCGTCCAGATACGGCGTCGCCATGACGATCGTCATGCCCTGCGCCAGGAACTCCGACAGCAGCTTCCAGAACTCCCGCCTCGACACCGGATCGACGCCGGTCGTCGGCTCGTCCAGGAGCAGTAACCGCGGCTCGTGAATGAGCGTGCAGGCAAGCGCCAGCTTCTGCTTCATGCCGCCAGAGAGGCGATCGGCGAGGCGGTCTCGAAACGGCCGGAGCTGCGTCAGATCGAGCAAGCGGTCCCGCTGCGCGCGGTAGTTGATGACGCCATGGATCTCGGCGAAGAACGCGATGTTCTCGTCGATGCTGAGATCGCCGTAGAGCGAGAACCGCTGAGAGAGATACCCGATGTCGGTCACGACCGCGCGATGGTCCGCGACCGGGTCGTGATCGAGCACCCGCACGGAGCCGGCCGTCGGCGGAATCAGGCCGCCGACGAGGCGAATGGTCGTCGTCTTGCCGGCGCCGTCGGGACCGATGAGGCCGAACATCTCTCCAGGCGCCACGCTCAGCGTGACGTCCTCGAGCGCGGTGACGGCGCCGTAGCGCTTGGTTACTCCCTCGAGGACGATGACGGCCTCGCTTGGCGGGTTCATGGTAGCTCTCACTGCACTGGGGCGAGCGCGAGCGTGGCCTGCACCGGCATGCCTGCCTTGAGCACGCCCTCGCGATTGTCCACGGTGACCTTGATGCGATAGACCTGCTTCGAGCGCTCTTCCGCCGTCTGGACGTTGCGCGGCGTGAACTCCGCGTTGGGTGAGATGTAGGTGAGGCGGCCTTCGACCCCACGACCACCGGCATCGGTGCGCACGGTGACAGATTGACCGATGCGCAAGCGTGGCACGGACGGCTCCGGCACGTACAGGTTCGCCCAGGCGCGGTCGAGATCTGTGATGACGAGGATGGGCACGCGCGGCGCGACCATCTCTCCCTCCTCGATCAGCTTGTCGGTCACGATGCCGGCTGCCGGCGCGACGACCCGCGCGTCGCCGAGCTGCTTCTCGAGCGTCGCGATCTGTGCGTCCATCGCTGCTACGCGAGCCCGCGCCTGCGCGAGCTCTTCGCGACGGGCGCCGGAGCGTATACGCGCCAGCGTCTCTCGCGCGGATCGTGCCTGCTCCCCCGCATGCTTGACGTTCTCCTGCCCCACCTCCACGCGCGTCGCCGCATCATCACGCTGTTTGCGCGAACCGGCTCGCGCTTCCAACAGGCGCTCGAAGCGCTCGAGGTCCTGCTGTGCGGAGTTGAGCTCGGCGCGGGCCGCCTGAACCTGGGCCTCGGCGGCAGCCACCTGCGCCTCTGCCTCACGGATCTCCTCCGGTCTCGCGCCAGCTCGCAAGAGCGCCAGTGCCGCAGCCGCAGCCTCACGGTCGGCGCGTGCCCGTGCCTGCGCCAGCTCTGTGTCACGTGTATCCAGCGTTCCGAGCAGGTCGCCCTTCTCGACGCGGCTTCCCTCATCCACCTCCAGCGATATCAGACGGCCGCCGACCTCCGGTGCGACGCGCACCTCGGTCGCCTCGGCTTGCCCAGCGGCTTCCACGGCGTCCGCCGACTCACCGTTGCCGCAACCAGCCAGCGCGAGCAGCGC
Source organism: Luteitalea sp. (assembly GCA_009377605.1). Taxonomy (NCBI): domain Bacteria; kingdom Pseudomonadati; phylum Acidobacteriota; class Vicinamibacteria; order Vicinamibacterales; family Vicinamibacteraceae; genus Luteitalea; species Luteitalea sp. The sequence continues at coordinate 9,548 of WHTT01000037.1, read as the reverse complement.
GACCATGCCAATCGGCCAGTAAAGGCCTCCCCGGCAAAAGCCCCCCCGGCAAAGGCCCCCCCGGCAAAGGCCACTGTGTCTCATGTTGCGTCTCTCCCTCGCCTGCGTGCGCTCCTGGTCGGCGCAGCCTCCAGCATGGCAAGCACGCTATTTTGCAGATGCCCGATCAGCTCGTCGCGCGTGGGTGCGCTGATGGGCGGCTTGGCTTTCTCGAGGAGCTGCGACCGGCCCGGCTCGACGGCCAGGAAGAGCATCATCGGGCCGACAATCATCAAATGCGCGACCAGCGGCTTGATGGGCGCAAACGCGCCAGCGCGTACGCCCTGATCGATGAGGGCGCCCAGCGCCCGCCACAGCCGTGCGATGGCCTGTACGGTCTCCCGGTCGAACTGCCGCCCTCTGTTGGCAGCTTCACGGAGCACCATGGGAGGAATGTGCGGTCGCTCGGTCGCCGCCTCGACGTAGATCTCGACGACGCGACGGATCTTGGCGACGGGAGGGAGCGGTTCGGTCACGAGCTCGTCGAGTCTGGCGCTGACGGCGCCGAGCATATCGAGCAGGATCGCGCGGTACAGGCCGAGCTTGCTGCCGAAGTGGTAGTAGACCATGGCCTTGTTGAGCCGGGCGCGGCGGGCGATGCGGTCGACGCGGGTGGCGTCGTAGCCGAGCGCGGCGAACTCCGCGGTAGCGGCTTTCAGGATCCGAGCACGTGAATCGCTGTGTCGACGAGCCATCTATTGACCAACTAGTTAGTTAATATGAGCGGGCCGTTGCTGTCAAGACCGCGCCTTCGCCACTAATCGCTCTTACTGCTCACCAACCGTGGCGGTTCCTTTTTCACCATTCGCCTCCTCCAAACGTGTTTCAATGGCCTTCGTGCACATCGCAATTGCTGGGGGAACAGGGTTTCTGGGGAGTGCGCTTGCGGGCGCGCTCGAAGCCGACGGACACGAGCTGGTGCTGCTGACGAGGCGGTCTCCGGAGAGGGCCGCTCGCAGCATGCCGGGAGCGCTCCGCAGGATCCGCTACGTCCAGTGGAATCCAGACGATCGGGCCGCTGACTGGGCCGCGCGTCTGGATGGTCTCGACGCGCTCGTCAACCTCACCGGGGGATCGATGGCGGGACGACGATGGTCACCGGCGCGGAAGGCGCTGCTCTGGGACAGCCGCATCCAGCCTGTTCGTTCGCTTGGCACGGTCGTCCGCGCCGCCGCGCGGCCGCCGGCCCTCGTTGTGAGCGCGTCCGGTGTGGGGTACTACGGCGATCGTGGTGACGAGCTGCTTACCGAGGCCTCAGCACTCGGGAATGATTTCGTCGCTCGGTTGGCGGAGGCGTGGGAGGGCGAAGCGGTGCGGATGGCCAGCGATCGGACGGCGGTGGCATTGCTCCGGACCGCCCCTGTGCTCGACCGTCGGGGCGGTGCGCTGAAGGCGATGCTGACGCCGTTTCGTCTTGGCGTGGGCGGCCCGATGGGCCGAGGCACTCAGTACTTCCCGTGGATTCACCTCGACGATTGGGTGCGGCTCGTCGTCTGGATTCTCGTCAATCGCCACGACGGGCCCTTCAATCTCGCCGCCCCGGAGCCGGTGGCGAACCGCGCGTTTGCGCACGCGCTTGGCCGGGCGCTCGGCCGGCCTGCCGTTCTCCCCGCGCCCGCCTTTGCTCTTCGGCTCGCTCTTGGAGAGATGGCTGACGCGATGCTCCTGGTGAGCCAACGTGCCGTCCCGCAGCGCGCCCTCGAGCTGGGATTCGACTTTCGTTACACGGACGTAGCCGCCGCGCTCCGCGCGTGTCTCGAACGCGAGTAACCGTCATGCTGAGGAGTCGGGTGCCAGCATGTCGTTATTTTGCTACGCAGAATACCGGCGACCTGGCAGGCGCTGAGGAGACGCCAGACGTAGGTGGAGCGAGACCCTATCTGCCCCGGAAGGTTTCGGCTGAACCGGGTGCAGCGAACGAGATGGTCCTGTCGTCGACGCGGCCGGTGACGCGGTACTGTGCGCGGAGCTGGAGGAAGTCCAAGCCGGCGCCGAAGAAACCTTCGCGCATCGGCGTGATGACCGCCTCCTCGACCTCCAGATCGAGCGTGAGGTCGAGCGATGGGCCGCGGCCGCGAACGAGGATGCGTTCGGGCTCCCTTGCAGCCCGGTGATTGATCTCATCGATTGTGACGTGCGTCGTCGACGCGATCGGTCCATTCGGACCAATGACGGCGAGAAAGCCGGGCGCGCGATCGGCGTCTGCGGCGTCTGGCGGCGGGATGATCCGACCGTAGACGAGAGACAGCTCGCCGCTCTGCACCTGACCCCATCGCCAGGAGACGCCCTCCCAGAACCCCCAGTTGTGATCGTGGTAGCCGCGTCCACGCGAGAGCGCTATCCGGTCGCCGCCAACTTGCAGCTCACCATCCAAAGTGCCGCTCATGACAGGCACGGTATAGCCAGAGACCCAGCCGCCGGCGCCGCGAACCGAGATCGGCGGCAGGGATCGACCAGGTGTCGCGCTGATGACGATGCGACCGGTTAGGCGCGGAGAGGCGGTAGCTCCCCGGCCACCCGGCCTAGAGGTGGGGCCTCCACCTGCGGCTTCGCGAGGAAGATCGATGGTGACAATGTACCGGCTGCCCTGGAGACGTACGTTGTTCCCCGCAATCGCGAGCTCCGGTGCCGAGGCGAGCAGCCCGGCCTCGTCGACCTCCTGCGATGCCGAGTAGTTTGCGACGCGACTGCCCTGCTGGAGCTGAAACCGCACGGCGGCGATCCGGCGGCCATCGTCCGCTCGCGGACCGACGAGAAACGTGAGGTAGAAGCGCGCGCCTTCGGTGTGACCGTTGAAATAGAGCCACTCGGCCCACGACGCGGCGCGTGCCGGGACATCAGGTATGGGATGAAAGCGATCCATCGCACGCAACACGTCGTCGGGATCGGGCCGCGCCCACCGCGCATCTTCCGGCGTATCGACCCAGGCCCGAACAGGGCTCGTCTCCGGATCGTCCAGTGCTCGCTCGAGGCTGGGCACACCGCCTCGCCCGCGAATGGCCACGCGGCGGTCGCCGCGAACGAGGTAGAGGGTCTCGCGAGCCATCGGCGCCGCTACGACCGCCCGTCCGGCGAGCGGCGGCGTCTCGAGGGCGCTCGAGAGAATGAACCTCGCGCTCGACACACGACCAGACGAGCCGGCGATGACGACATCGCCGCCGCCAACGAGCGCCGGCGCCCGTGCCTGCTCGAGAATGACAGAGCCGATGCCGAGCAAGGTCGCCATCACGGACACGCCGAGACCGAACCCACCGGCGAGCACGGCGCTGCGAACCGGATGTGCGAGAAGCGAGCGAAGCGCTAGGGTCCAGGCCATCTTGGTTGCGCTTTCCAGGATCAAGGGATCAGGTGGCCGTCGCGCATTCTTAGCACTCGGCTGGCCCGCGCGGCGACTGCGGGATCGTGCGTCACGACCACGACCGCGGTGCCGTCGGCGTTGACGCGGTCGAGCAGGGCGACAATCTGCTCGCCGGTTGCCTGATCGAGCTCCCCTGTGGGCTCGTCGGCCAGCAGGAGACGCGGCTGATTCGCGAGCGCTCTGGCAATCGCGACGCGCTGCATCTCGCCACCCGAGAGCTGAGACGGCCGATGGCCCGCGCGGTGTGTAAGACCGACGTAGTCGAGCAGCTCGGCGGTACGGCGACGCCGGGCGGCCTTCGATGCACCCGCTTCTGCTTGCGGCAGCTCGACGTTCTCCCACGCCGTCAGCATCAGCAGCAGAAAGAACCGCTGGAAAACGAACCCGAGACGCTGCAACCGAATACGGCTTCGCTCCAAGTCCGAGAGCGCGCCGACCTCTCGGCCCTCGAAGAGGACCTCGCCGCTCGTCGGAGTATCGACGCAGCCCAGCAGGTGCAAGAGCGTCGACTTGCCACAGCCAGACGGCCCGACGATGGCGACGTACTCGCCTTCGTTGATCCCGAGCGCCACGTCGGCAAGCGCTGTCACCGGACCGGCGGACATCGAGAACACCTTCGACACTCTTCGTGCCTCGACAACGAAACGACTCACGAGACGACCTCGTCACGTAGTGTCGCGGCAATCGGTAGGCGGGCCACCAGCCACATCGGGTATGCCGCCGCACCGAAAGCCGTGAAGGTGAGCAAGGCAGCGTGCAGGACGAGCGCCCGTCTCTCAAACACGAAGAAGCTGACCTCGGCCGGAATGCCAGGCATCGCGCGCAGGATGCCATCCAGCCAAATCGACAGGGCGAGGCCGAGCGGCAGCGCCAGCAAGCCGCCCGCACAGACGAGCAGGGCCGACTCCCAGAGCACGTCGGCCACGACACGCCGCCGCGAGAAGCCGACTGCCCGAAGCGCCGCAATCTGTCCAAGGCGTTGGTTGACCGATACGGTGAGCAACACCGCAATGAGCAGGGCGCCAAAGAAGAGCGTGACCGACGCCAACACCACCGAAAGCTGCCGGAAGTAGGAGAAGTCGGTCCTCTCGAAGCGATCCACGAGCTCTTCGTTCGTGAAGACGTGCAGGCCCGGCCGAAGATGCCGGATCGCCGTCACCGCAGCATCAGGACCGCTCCGGCGATGTGACGCGACGAGTAGGAGATCAGCCGTGTCGCTCGCCTGGTCCCCGCAGACCCGCGCATACCCAGCCAGTGTGGTGGCCGCGGTCGCTTGCTCGGCAGTGTCGAATGGGAACTCGGCAATGCCAGCCACGCGGAACCGCACGGGAGGAGCAGCCGACGCCTCCTGGCCGCACGAGCCGCGAAGGATCAACGAAGCGCCTGGAGAAAGATGCAGGAGGCGCGCGAGATTACGGTTGACCAACAGCTGCGGCTCTCGTTGCGCTGATGTCACGCGGAGATCCGCTCCCGTCGCGATCGTCCATGGACGTCGCTGAGCAACGCCCGCTCCGACGAATGTGAAGGTTTCGTGCGCCCTTGCAGATCTGGTCGTCTCCGCAGAGCCGACCCGAATGGGCACGGCGACTTCGACCTCGGATAGCGCACCAATGGCGTCTGATAGAGCGCCGGCGCCGTCGAGCCGCGGACCAGCGAGCGGCATGGTGTCGGCGGCCATCACGCGGATATCGAAGCCAGAGCGATCCAGGAGATCGCCGAAGGAGATGACGAGGCCGCGCGAAAGCAACAGCATGTCGAACAGCAACGCGCCCACGGCTGCAATGCCGACGATGCCGAGCGCCGTTCGAGCGGGTTGGCGGACGAGACTCCGCCAGGCGAAGGCAAGCGATCTCATCGGCGAACCAACGTGATGAGATTGCGCCGGAGCAGCGTCCAGGACGCGGCAAGGCTCGCCAGCACGCCGAGCGGGACCGCAAGGAGCACGGCGCGCCCAGCCACCGCCGGCGTCACGCGGAGGAAGACCAGCGAGGTGTCGTACCACGCCTGAAAGAAACGATTGAAGAGTCCCTCGGTGGCCCAGGCGAACGCCAGACCGGCCATGGCGCCCACGACCGCAATCAGCAGCCCTTCGGCCATCACCTGCAACAGCACGCGCCGCGTCGAGATGCCGATGAGTCGCAAGATGCCGAACGTCTCGCGACGCTCCTCGGCGAGCATCACCATCAGCGCGAGCAGGAAGATCGCGCTACCGATCATCGTCACGACGGCGATAGCCAGGTGGAAGCGCTCGAGCACCAGGAAAGGCGCCGCGCGGTCACTCCTGCCGGCGATTGGCCGCACGAGGAGACCTGGGACCTTCGCCGACAGATCACGTGCAAACGCGTCGGCGTCGGAGGGATCTCTCAGTGAGACGTTGATGGCGGTTACTGACTCTGCCGCGGATGGATCGTCAGGGCCCGACGTCAGCGCCAGCAGATCCGGCAGATGTAATCGCGCCTCCAATCGCTGCGACGTGAGGCGCATCGGGTCCGGCATCGGCTCGTAGACGCCGGCAATGCGGAACGACTGCGCTGCTCTTCCAGAAGGATCCGCGGAAAGCTGAACTTCATCCCCGACCCGTAGTGTCTCGGACTCGAGGAGCTGGCGCGAGAGCAGCACCGTCGGCAGCTCGTCCGACGAGTCATTCGTCCGTTCCGCTGCTGCAATGAGCCCAACGACCGCCGCGGCGCTTACCGCCCAAGCGGCGCCGAGGCGGAGCACGCGGGAGGGGAACATTGGGGCCAGTATAACAACGAGGTTTGGGGCTCGAGGTTCAAGGTTCGAGGGTGGAGCTCGCGGCCCGAGGCAAGGGCGCGGCAACAGGCGACAGGCACGAACCACCCGCGAAGCCTTGAACCTCGGACCTGCCGCTACATTCCTGTTTCCTACCTATTTGTCGCTCCTGTCACCTGGTCCCACAGAGCTGCAGTCCTTCAGCGCTGAACGAGTCGTGCTCTGAGGCGCCGTTGTGCACGTGCGGGTGCTCGAACAGGGCCGTGATTACGGGAGATTCGTGACGGCCAGCAGCCGCCAGCCCCCCGTCGCGGTCGGTTGGCAACTGCCTTGCTATCAGATGGGACTGCCGATGGCGATCACCAATACACTCGTCGAAGCCTCGGTGAAGACGGGTAACACAGCGATTGCATTTCTTCGAACCGCTGCCGCGCCGCAGGTCACACCTGTCGCGGCGCACGGTCCGTATCGTGCGTCGCAGTGCAGCGTCCTCCTCGCGCGAGGCCACAACGACGTGGTCCTCGCCAGCAATCAAGCCTTCCTTACAAATCGTGGCGCACCAAGCTTCAACCGCTGGGGTGCTGCGGCCCTGCTGAATCATCCTCAACGCTCGAGCCATCCTCTCGCGCGCGACGCGCGTCGGTCTCTCGTGCTCCTCGACGGGCACGAAGCCGTCGAGCAAGTCGCGATCGCCCTCGTTCACGTGGGACGCGGCACGGTGCGGCAGCCATCGGCATCCTTGGAGATTCAACGTGGGTGGCACGCGCTGCCCCTGCGTCCGCACTTCTCGTCGATAAATGGATGGATGGGGGGACGAAGGGGGGACAGCTCGCTCCTTTGAAGGAAGGGCTGTCCCCCGCGGGGACCGAGACGATGCTAGCTGATTTAGGATTCGGGATTCAGCAATCCGGGGTCGGGGCCAAGACGAAAGCGACAAGAGAAGCCGACGCGATCCCCACCTGTCGCAGTAGATCCGCAAGCGATCTCCTTCCACCAATCTTGCCACGCTGACGGTCGACTTCGGCTAAATTGGACGGCAAGAGCCTTTCATTCGCCGTGTGACCTGATACCCCAATTAACGGAATCGATTTGACGATGGAGGCCAGGCGTTCGTATGGTGAGAGGCTCGTTCGCAGGTCACTCGTCCCGTTGATTTTCCTCTGGAGGTCTTCCGTGGGTCATTGCCGCCGTCCGCTCCTCATGATGCCGCATCTTGCCGCTGCTCTCGTGACATTCGTGCTGCCGGCTGTTGTGCTCGGGCAGGATGCACGGCCGGCAGCGGGCGCCGGCTGGGAAGAGGACCCACCAGTGCTGTCGTCTCTGGTCGCGTTTGCCCGCGACGAGAGTGACCTGCGCGGCGTGGTGAACCGGTATGTCGAGGATCGCGCTGCGATTGGGCGGCGGTACGAAGTGCAGTACTCACCTGTTCGCCGCGAGCGGTTCGGTCGCTTCTATCGAGACTGGCAGCGCCGCCTCCAGGAGCTGGACTTCGACGGCCTGAACCACGAGGGGCAGATCGACTACATCCTCCTCAGAGATCGACTGACGTACGAGCTCGAGACGCTCGGCCTGGAGGAAAGACAGTGGAAGGAGATGGCGAGCCTCCTTCCCTTTGCGGATCGGCTGCGCGGCCTCCAGGAAGCGCGACACGACCGGAAGCGTGCGGATGCGCGCGCGACGGCAACCATGCTCGACGAGGTCGCCACCGAGGTGACTCGCCTCACCGAGGCGCTGGGAGAAGAGGCGAGCAAGTCTCGAGGCGTGGTCTCACGACCAGCCGTCACGCCAACGTCGGCGAACCGGGCGGCCGTCTACGTCGGGCACCTCCGCGAGGTGCTGGAGGACTGGAACAGCTTCTATAGTGGGTACGACCCGCTCTTCACCTGGTGGGCTGGGAAGCCCTATGAGCGTCTGGACAAAGCGCTCGTCGGGTACACCGAAGCGATTCGCCGGCACCTGGTAGGCATCCGTCCCGGGGAGCGCGCGCCAATCATTGGGGACCCGGTGATGACCGACGGCCTCCAGGCAGACCTCGGAGTCGAGATGATTCCGTACAGCGCCGAGGAGCTTCTCGCCATTGGCGAGCGCGAGTTCGAATGGACCGAGACGCAGTTCCGAATCGTGTCGAAGGAAATGGGATTCGGTGACGATTGGAAGGCGGCACTCGAGCACGTCAAGAATCTTGCGCCGCCGCCTGGTGAGAAACCCTGGGTGATATTCGACATCGCCAATTACTCGGAGGAGTTCATCGAGCAGATGGACGCCGTCACAATCGCACCGCTCGCGAAGGAGGTGTGGCGGCTGGCCATGCAGACCCCCGAGCGGCAGCTCCAGAACCCCTTCTTCACGGGCGGAGAGGTGACGCGCGTTTCGTATCCGACCAACGAGATGACCCACCAGGACAAGCTCATGAGCATGCGAGGAAACACGCCTCATTTCAACTTTCCCACGGTGCAGCACGAGCTGATTCCGGGCCATCATCTGCAAGGCTTCATGTCGGGCCGGTTCAACCCGCATCGCGGCAGTCTCGGCCGAACGCCGTTCTGGGGAGAGGGTTGGGCGCTTTATTGGGAGCTCTTGTTGTGGGATGAGGAGGGCTTTCCCAGAGGGCCGGAGGACAAGATCGGGATGCTCTTCTGGCGCTTGCATCGGGCGGCGCGCATCATCTTCTCGCTGAACTTCCAGCTCGGAAAGTGGTCGCCACAGGAAGCCGTGGACTTCCTGGTCGAACGCGTCGGCCACGAGCGAGCCAACGCGGAGGCGGAAGTCCGCCGCTCGGCAGGCGCTGCTCCCCTTTATCAGCTCGCGTATCTCATCGGCGGGCTCCAGTTCAGAGCGCTGCACGAAGAGCTGGTCGAGTCGGGTCGTATGACAGCACGAGAGCTGCACGACGCCGTGCTCCAGGGAGGGCGGATGCCGGTGGAGATGGTTCGCGCGCGCGTGACCGGCCAGCGCCTGACGCGCGACTACGAGACGCAGTGGCGGTTCGCGGGGGATCCGGCAGCCGCGCAGTAGCGAGCTACGGAGGCTTCCGTGTGCGTCGTGGTTAGACTCGCGATTCGACGCTTGGATGAAGCGCGATCTTCGCCCTCGCCCGCCGCGGCTGGGGTGTGACGCTCCAACTGAAGCGCTTGACGATCTCGATGAAGGCTCGTGCGGCATCCGACAAGTAGCGTTGGTCGCAGAAGAGCATCCGCGTCGGCCGTGGCATGTCGAGCTCCGGTATCGGGATCTCGACGAGCGCGCCGTCGGCGAGCTCCTGCTGCACACAGATGCGCGGCAGCTCATCGTCGTAGACCGCCTCGTGATGGCCGCCGCGCGACCGCAACAAGTCGATCGCGCAGTTCACGGCGATTCGGTGGATCCAGGTGGCAAAGCTGGCTCGTGATTCGAACCGGCTGAGCTGACGATAGGCCCG
>WHTT01000036.1 GCA_009377605.1 Luteitalea sp. | reverse complement strand
CCCACTCTACAAGAACCTGAACGTATCACAAAGTACTTTTCGGACGATGTACTAGGGGTAGGAAGGTCGAAGCAAGGGACGTTGCCTTCCTTCCCCCTAGATCCCTAGATCCCTTGGTCCCTTGGTCCCTAGATCCCTTGACCCCTAGATCCCTTGACCCACGAAGCTGCCGGGGACGGGTGTGAGCGGCAATTGCCCATCGATGACGGCGAGGACGTTTCGGACGGCCAGGTCCGCCATGGCGGTTCGTGTCTCACGCGTGGCGCTGCCGAGGTGTGGCGCCAATACGACCTGCTCGAGCCCGAAGAGATCTGGATGGATCGTCGGCTCGTTCTCGTAAACGTCCAGCGCTGCGCCGGAGATGAGCCCTTCGCGCAGGGCCCAGGCTAGCGCCGCCTCGTCAACGACTGGCCCTCTCGCCATATTCACGAGAAAGGCTGATCGCTTCATTCGCGCGAGCGCTTTGGCGTCGATGAGATGACGAGTCTCCGGTCGAAGCGGCAGGTGCAGCGAGACAACGTCCGAGGTGACGAGCAGTTGGTCCAAGGACATCGGCGTGTAGGGCGTGCCGTCGGGCGCGAGTGGCAGGTCGGCCGTGTTGGCTCGCGATGGCGCGTACGCGACACGCATGCCGAAGCAGCCAGCCTTGGCTGCGACTGCCCGGCCGATTCGCCCCATGCCCACGATGCCGAGCTGTCGGCCACTGATCTCGCACCCGAGCATGAAGTCAATCGCCCAACCTTCCCACGCGCCGCGCCGCGCCAGCCTGTCGCCCTCGGCGATACGTCGCGTCGCCGTCAAGATCAGCCCCCACGTGTACGCCGCGCAGCACTCGGTCAGCACGTCCGGTGTGTTGGTCACGATCACGCGGCGCTCCCGCGCGGCCGTCACGTCCACATTGTCGTAGCCCACCGCCACGTTCGCGACAATGCGGAGCTCCGGTGCTCGGTCGAGGAGCGCCGCGTCGACGCGGTCCGTGGGTTGACTGATGATCCCCGTGCAGGAGGCCGCCTGCTCGACAAGCTCCTCGGGCGAAGGACCCGATGGGTCCTTCCAGACCTCGAGGGACGCCCGCGCGGCGAGCTCATCGAGCACAGACGAAGGAAGACGCTTGGTGACGAAAATGGCAGGTCGGCTCAATGTCCTAGGGATTGGCAATAACCGCAGTGATTGCAGCGAACGGTTGGCTCGATGAGACACGGGCCCTCGATGTCGCTGCCCGGGCGCACACTGAGCTTGGCGTGGCTCGGATGCAGTCTCACAGGCGCTGCTGACACGTCTACCTGCGGACCGGAGCCCGAGAGGTGGCGCGCAATCGCCTCACGAACGAGCCCACGCAGCTCGTCTTCAGTCATGGTGATCCGAACAGCCACACAGGTAGGGCGCGTCAGCCTCCCGCGTCCTACCTAGCGTTCCTGTACGTCGACATAATCGATGATACCCAGAATGGCGGCGTCGACGGGCGCCGCCTTTCGGCCGAGCGCGTCACCAGCGGCGCGCCCTTCGATCACGACCAGTACACGCTCGCCAACGCCGGCCCCAACCGAGTCGATCGCCAACAGCGGGGTGCCGCACAGCGAGCCATCCGGCTCCTCCACCTGCACGAGCAAGAGCTTCGCACCTTCGATCTTGTGATGTTTCTGTGTGGCGACGACGGTGCCGACAACGGTGCCGATTTGCATCTCTTCAGGTTCTTGGTCCTTGGTGCTTGGTCCTTAGTGCGCCTAGTACGCTTCGATGCTTCGGTACGCCAAAGCGCACCAAGAACCAAGAACTAAGCACCAAGAACCACATCCGTATGGTCGACGATCGCCACGATGGCGGCATCCGCGGGAACCTCCGTGGGCAGGAACGGATACGAAGCCTCTCGGCCGCGAACGTAGAACACGCGCTCGCCCACGCCCGCGCCCACGGCATCGACCGCAACCAGCGCCCGCCCGCTCGGCTCGCCGCCCGGTGTGAGCGGCTGGATAACGAGCAGCTTCTGCCCGGCGAGCCCCGGGTCCTTCTGCGTCGCGACCACGGTCCCAACCACATTGGCGAGTCGCATTCTTCAGGTCCTTGGTTCTCGGTTCTTCGTCCTTGGTTCTCGGTTCTTGGTGCGCCTAGTACGCTTCGATGCTTCGGTACGCCAAAGCGCACCAAGGACCAAGAACTAAGAACCAACCGAGACGGTATCAACGATGGCCACAATGGCGGCATCGACCGGACAATCCTTGAGGCCCGACGACATCCGCGCGGAGCTGCCCGTGACGATGAGCACCGTTTCGCCGGAGCCGGCGTCCACCGTATCTACCGCGACGAGCGTCGGCGCGTCCGGCTTGCCCTCCGGGCTGACGGGTCGGACGACCATCAACTTGCTGCCGACCAGCCGTTCGTCTTTGCGTGTGGCGACGACGGTCCCGACAACCCTGGCGAGGAGCATGACTTCGATGGGCGATGGTCCGGAGCGTGTGGTAAACGCGCTGTGCTATCTCTACAGCGCGGGCGTCACACGGTCTTACTTGCTTGAGGCCGCCGCGGCCTTGCCAATGGGCAGCACATCCTCGAGGTTGCTGTGCGGACGAGGGATGACGTGCACCGACACGAGCTCGCCGACCCGCCTGGCCGCCGCCGCGCCAGCGTCGGTCGCGGCCTTCACGGCGGCAACATCACCACGCACGATGGCTGTGACGTAGCCGGCGCCGATCTTCTCCCAGCCGACCAGCGTCACCTTCGCCGCCTTGACCATGGCATCGGCCGCCTCAATCATTGCGACCAATCCCTTGGTCTCGATCATGCCCAGTGCTTCACCCATTTAGAGTCTCCATCTTCGCGCTGTCGCCGTGCGAGCAACGGTCCCTGGCAGCCGGGAGGGCCTCATCGCGTGAACGCCCGAACCGCATCTTCGAGGAGCGCAGCCAGCTCGCGGTATGTTAGTCGAATTTCGCGCTCGCCGCTCAAGGCGGCCGAGCCCGCGGCTGGCACGAGCCGCCGGCCGGGCGCCTCAGGGGCGAGCACGCGCTGGCAGGGCTCACCCGCGTCGGTGGTGCCCGCGGCGTCACCGCCGTCCGCCACTGGCGAGTCGATGCAGATGGGCGCCGCTGCTGCTATGCCATACGCTCCGCGCAAGCCCTGAAGACGGAGGACCTCGTCCCGAGAAAGCACATGCTCGCGGCCCAACAGCCTCGCGACGAGACTGATGTGCGCGAAGTGCTCGATTGTCTCCATTTTGTAGTACGCGTTGAACGGCTCCGCGCCGATCGTGAGCGCTCCGTGATTGGCCAGCAGAAGGCCATCGTGTGCCTTGATGTATCTTCGCACCGCGTCTGGCAGCTCCTGCGTCGACGGTGTGCCGTACTCCGCAATGGGGATGCTACCAAGGGTCGTGATGACTTCCGCGAGGACGGCGCGGTCGAGCGGAATGCCGGCGACCGCGAAGCCGGTGGCCTTTGGCGGATGCGCGTGCACGACGGCGTGTACATCCGGCCGTAGCTCGTACACGGCCAGGTGCATGAGGAGCTCGGACGAGGGCGCCCGCTCGCCGGCGATCCTCGTGCCAGCAAGATCGGTCATCACCATCATGTCTGGCGTCATGAATCCCTTCGACACACTTTTCGGGGTCGTCAGGATGCGCTCGCGGTCCAGACGAACGCTGATGTTGCCGTCGTTGCTCGCGACAAAGCCTCGTGTCCACAGGCGGTGGCCGATCTCGACGATCTCCGCGCGGGCTTTCTCCTCAGGGCTCAACATAGGGGCAGGGACTGAATCATGAGTAGTGGTCAGTGGTCAGTGGCCAGTGGTCAGCCGGTTTACGGATGTTCGGGGGCTGGCGGCGTGCTACCCGGGTAAACGATGCAACCCCCGGACGCTCGTGAATCGGCTGGCCACTGATCACTGACCACTGGCCACTTTCTTGTGCTTCTTCCATGCTTGACGGCATGCCTCGGAACAAAAGTACTTCGTCTCCCCGCCGGACTGCAGTGCAACGGCCCGCTCAGGTAAGACATGAGTGCCGCACACCGGGTCGCGGGCCAGGGCAGCCGACGTCGGTGAGCTCCGCGCTCCTTGGCTCAGGGCGTGCCGCACCCTCGCCACCAGACGCCACACCAGGCGAATCAGGAGCAACAACAGCAGAATGCGCAGAATCCAGCCGGTCAGTGATACACCCAGCCTTTCGTTACGGCGATGTCGGGGCGCGCTCCTCCCCAACCTCCGGATGCGCGGAACGAAGCGCATCGAGGGCGGTCCGGGCAGCCCGCCCCTCGGGGCTGTCCGGCGCCAGCGCGACGACCTGTTGCCATGCCTCGGCCGCACCCTTCAAGTCCTGCTTCGCAAACGCTCGAACGATACCGAGGTTGAGAAGCGTCTTCGTATGCCGCGGATTGATTTCCAGTGCCTGTGCAAACTGGGAGAGTGCGCGGTCCGGCTGGTTCGTGTAGTAATAGCTCACGCCGAGGTCCGTCGTCACGTCCGGGTCGCTCGCGTCGAGCTCGAGCGACGCTTCGTACCAACGGGCAGCTTCATCGAAGCGCTCGGCGTCAAAGTACAGATTTCCTATCTCCGCGCGCACCTCGGCATCCTTGGGACGCGCTTCGGCGCCGGCGATCAACTTCTCGAGCTTCGCCTGGTCGAGCGGAGCCGGCGCGCCTGCTTGCGCCGCCGCACCGTCGCCGGCCGCCGCCGGCGTGCTCGCCTCCGCCTCCGTGGGCTCCGGACGGCTCGTCGGCGCGGACTGAGCGCCCAGCAACCAACCGACGAGCAGCCCAAAACAGGCGCCGGCCACGGCGAAGACGATCGATTCGGCCTTCATACTCTCGGTGAACCGCCGCAGATCAGCGTAACACCAGGGCCGCCATCTCGCGCACGGCACGGTCGAACCCGACCAGCGCGGCGCGCGCGACGATGGCGTGACCGATGTTGAGCTCGACAATCTCTGGGATCGCCACGATTGGACGTACGTTGAAGTAGTTCAAGCCGTGGCCCGCAAGCACCTCGACCTCGCCGCGGGCTGCAAGACGCGCCACATCCGCAATACGGGCGAACTCTTGCGGTCGCGCGGCTTCGCGGGCGTCGGCATATGGTCCGGTGTTGATCTCGATCGCCTGTGCACCGGTTTGCCGAGCGCGTCGCACCTGCTCTGGGTCAGCGTCGATGAACAAACTGACGCGGATGCCCGCATCGGTTAGCTGACGGGTCATGTCCTTGATGGCTTGGTTGTGTGCTCCCACGTCCAGGCCACCCTGCGTGGTCACCTCATTCGGCTGTTCGGGAACGAGCGTGACCTGATCCGGGCGCACCCGCAGCGCAATCTGCAGCATTTCAGCCGTGACCGCCATCTCGACGTTCAGCTTCGTCGTGACGACCTCACGGAGCAGCTCCAGATCGCGCTCTTGAATGTGCCGCCGATCCCCGCGCAGGTGGATGGTGATCCCCTCGGCACCGGCCATTTCCGCTGCAAGCGCCGCAGCCACGGGCTGCGGCTCACGAGCACGCCTGGCCTCCCGGATCGTCGCGATGTGGTCGATGTTGACGGCGAGCCTCATACAGTTGCCATCGCTGGTCCTCGTAGCGCAGGCCTTTAGGCCTGCCAATCACGGCGCGACATCTCAGCAGGCAGGCCTAAAGGCCTGCGCTACGAGGACCATTCAAATGAGCCCTTGGCTCGTTAGCTCAAATGCCCCCGAGCCGTGGTAGCGATCTCCTCGGCCCACGCCTGAATCTGGCTCTGATCCTCTCCCTCTATCATGATACGAAGAAGCGGCTCGGTTCCCGAGTAGCGCACCAACAGCCGGCCGCGGCCGGCTAGCCTGCGCTCGACGTCCGCCATGATCGCCGAGACGGCAGGAACCGCCTGCAGATCACGCTTCGTCCCTACTCTGACGTTGACGAGCGTCTGAGGATAACCTCTGAACTGCGCGGCGAGGTCTGCCAGGGATCGCCCCGACTCCGCCATCACACGCAAGACGAACAACGCCGTCGCGATGCCGTCCCCAGTGAAGAGGAAGTCGGAGAGGATGATGTGGCCCGACTGCTCTCCGCCCAGCGACAGGCCGCGGGCGAGCAGGTCCTCACAGACGAACTTGTCGCCCACCGCGCAACGAACCACGTCAATGCCATCGTCGCGCAATGCCAGCTCCAAGCCAATGTTGCTCATCACGGTAGCGACGATGGCATTGCCGCGAAGCCGACCCTGGCGCTGAAGATGTCGGGCGCAGAGCAGGATGATCGCGTCGCCGTCGACGATGCGTCCTGTGGCGTCGACCAGGATGGCGCGGTCGCCGTCGCCGTCGAACGCGGCGCCCATAACGTAGCCATTGTCGGCGACGAGCGCGGACAATCGCTCCGGGTGGGTCGACCCACACCCGAGATTGATGTTGCGCCCATCGGGGGCGTCACCCGTGGCCGTGACCTCGAAGCCCAGGGCCTCGAAGACGCGTGGCGCAACCGCCACTGTCGCACCGTTCGCGCAGTCGAGGGCAATCTTGGCTCCTCGGAGCGATCCTACGTCGGGCAGCACCTGCCGGGCGTGCTCGATGTACGGCGCGACGCCGTCGATGGTCTCGACCGGCATCGGCTGGGGCCAATCAATCGACGACACAGGCTCGAAGACCCAACGCTCGATCTCGCGCTCGAGCGGCGCGTCGAACTTCTCACCACGGCCGGAGAAGATCTTGATCCCGTTGTCCCGATAGGGGTTGTGTGATGCCGAGATGACGATGCCCGCATCGAATCCCAGCGTGCGTGTGAGGTACGCGACCGCGGGTGTCGGGATGACGCCCACGCTCTGGATGTCACTGCCCATCGCCCGCACGCCGCGCGCGATTGCCTGCTCCAGCCAGGCTCCAGACTCGCGGGTGTCCCGCCCGACGAGCAGTCGACCGCGTCCTTCGTGCGGCAGCACTCGTACGAGCGCCGCCCCGAGCCGCAGGATCGTGGCTTCGTCGAGCGGTGGCTCGCCTGCGGTGCCACGTACGCCATCAGTGCCAAACAGTCGTGTCATGGCTTCACAGGCTCCCGGCGAATCTCGACTCTGATCAGCGCCTCGCGCGCGCCGAGCAACCGCACTTGCGCGTCAGCCACGCCGATCCCCACTTGCTCTTGCACCGGGCGCACCGCGCCCTCGATGCTCACCGGCTCGGTGGTCGCTCGGGTCACTTGGCGCACATGGCTCTCGGGGCCGGCCACCTGAACGGTCGCCGGCTCTTTGGTGACTTTCCCCATTACGTAGCCCGGCGCCGGCTGGCCGGTAATCTCCGGCACGACCGGCACATCACGAACGCTCGATCGCTCGACCACGAGCGAGAAGGAGGAGGGTGATACCTCCACCACTTCGATACCATAGGGTGTACGCACCTGTTCGGGCAACAAGTGAAAGAGCCTCGTGCCGGGCTGTACGTTGCGGAGATCCAACACGGCCAGCACCTCACCGATCTGCATGCGCGCGAGGTTGCCAGACGAGCCCCGTACACGCACGTTGACCGAGTCCGGCGGATCACCAATGATCTCGAGGCCCTTCGGCACGTTTTGGAACTCGATCGGGACGGGAAGGTAGCGCTCGGCGGTCTCCTGACCGCCTACGGCGACCCACAGCAGCGTAGCCAGGCTCAAAGCCACGAGCTTCAGCCCGAGATTGCGAAACGGGTGGTACGCCATCAGATCGTATAGGCCGGCTCGTGATTTCGGTCACCGGTGCTGCGCCGCTGCACTACGAGCGTGCGCAGCCGGGCGTGCAGCCTCTCGGGCGTGAGGCCGCGCTCGATCGTACCATCGAGCGCCAAGGAAATGGCGCCTGTTTCCTCCGAGACCACGACGGCAACGGCGTCGTTCTCCTCGGTGAGACCGATGGCCGCGCGGTGTCGCGTGCCGAGCTCCGTGCTGAGCTGTGGGTTCACCGTGAGCGGAAGGAAGCACGAGGCGGCGGCAACCCGATTCTCCTGCAAGATGACGGCACCATCGTGCAGCGGCGAAGCCGGTTGGAACACGCTCACCAGGAGGTCGTGCGTGATGGTGGCGTCGAGTGGGATACCGCTTTCCACGTAATTGCGGAGTCCAATCTCGCGCTCCACGGCAATGATGGCGCCCGTTCGGCGGTCGGCGAGCTGGGCGGCGGCGGTCACGATCTCCTCGAGCGCCTCCTCGTCCGTCTCCGCGCTGGTGACGTAGCGGAGCAACCACGTACGTCCGAGGTGCGCCAGCGCGCGTCTGATGTCGGACTGGAACAAAACGATGGCGGCAAACACCAAGTAGCCAACGATGTTGCGGATCACCCAGTTGACCGTCTGCAACGGCGCAGCTGTCGACAGGAAATACAGCCCGACGACCAGCGCCGAGCCCACCGCCATCTGCACGGCTCGCGTGCCACGAATGAGCTTCAAGAACTCGTAGATGACAACCGCGATGATGAGAATGTCGAGGATGTCCCACCACGTGACCGGGGCTCGGCGTAGCAGGGCGGTGAGGGTGTCAGGCATCAGCAGTCAAGATCATAGCTGAGTCCCTCACCTCAAACCTGCTTTGCCTGCTCCCGACACCGGCGCACCAGGTCTGCGGCCCGAACGACGGCGGTCATTTCCCGGACCGAGTGGACTCGGACGATGTGTGCTCCGAGCAGGACGGCGGTCGTTACGGCGGCGGCCGTTGCCCATTCACGTGTCGCTGAAGGACACTCTCCGGTCGCCTGCTCGAGGAAGGACTTACGGGACGGGCCAACCAACCAGGGTCGATCGAGCGTCAGGAGGGCCGGGTGGTCGAGATGGCTGAGTATTTGCCAGCTATGCTCTGCCCGTTTGGCAAAGCCAATGCCCGGATCGAGGATCACCGCCTCGCGCGACACGCCGCGAGCAACCGCTGCAGCCAGGCTCCATCGAAGCTCGGCGGCGACCTCTTCCGGCACCGAGCGGTAGACCGCCCGTGCATACATGTCGTGCGGCGTGCCCCTCATGTGCATGAGAATCAGGGCAGCACCCGCACGCGCTGCGACGTCGCCGAGCGCGGCATCCTGCCGTAAGCCACTGATGTCGTTCACGATGGTGGCGCCGGCATCGAGCGCCGCTCGCGCGACACCGGCCTTGGTGGTGTCCACCGAGATCGGCACGCTCGCGTGGGGCGCCAGCTTGGCGACGAGCGGGACGACGCGCCGCCGCTCCTCGGCTTCGTCCACGTCGCGCGCGCCTGGGCGCGTCGATTCGCCGCCAACGTCGACGATATCTGCACCGTCGTCGATCATGGCCAGTGCGGCGGTCAGCGCGCGATCGTGGTCGAAGTAGAGGCCGCCGTCAGAGAAGGAGTCCGGCGTGACGTTGAGCACACCCATCACGAGCGTGCGCTCACCGAGGATGAGCGCGCGCCCATCTGGTAGCGGCACGTGATAGCGGGGCCGGGGGCTCACGGAGGAAGGAATCAAGGTTCGAGGTTCGAGGTTCGAGGTTCGAGGTATATCTGGGGCAGGTTCAACGCTTTCCGTGGAAGTTCGAGGCTCCGGGCCGACGGCCGGCGCCAGCCGCCCGAGACCTATCTCAAACCCCCACCTCGAACCTTTAACCTCTTACCTCGAACCTTGATCCCTACTCCTGTGCCAGCGGCGCCTTGAGCGGGGCGACGGGCAGGGTAGGCCGCTCCTGCGGCTCGTTGGATGTGGGGCGCGGTGAAGTCGTATGCCCGGCGGATTCGGACGGCACCTCATCGACCGGCAGGCCTTGGATGATCCGCTTCACCTGGCCGGCGTCAAGAACCTCGCGCACGAGGAGCTCGTCCGCAATCTGGAGCAGCTCCGCTTTGTGCTCCTCCAGCGTCTGCTTGGCGCGGGTGTAATTGTCCATCACGATGCGGCGGACTTCCTGATCGATCTGGACAGCGGTGCTCTCGCTGTAGTCCTGGTGCTGCGCAATCTCGCGACCGAGGAAGATCTGCTCTTCCTTCTTGCCGAAGGTGAGCGGACCCATCGAATCGCTCATTCCCCACTCGCAGACCATGCGCCGTGCCATTTCGGTGACGCGCTCGAGGTCGTTGCCGGCACCGGTCGTAATGGTCGTGTTCACGATCTCCTCGGCCAATCGTCCACCGAGCAGAATCGCGATGTGATCGTAGAGGTAGACCTTGGAGAAGTTGTGCTTGTCATCCTCTGGGATCTGCTGGGTCACGCCAAGCGCCATTCCACGCGGGATGATCGTCACCTTGTGGACAGGGTCGGCGTGAGGCAGCAGCACGGCGAGCAGCGCGTGGCCTGCTTCGTGAATAGCCGTGACCTTCTTCTCCTCGTCGCTGATGATCATCGAGCGTCGCTCGGCGCCCATGAGCACCTTGTCCTTGGCGAACTCGAAGTCCATCATGCGCACGATGCGCTGGTTCAGACGCGCGGCGCTGAGCGCAGCCTCGTTGACGAGATTCGCCAGATCCGCACCCGCGAACCCCGAGGTGCTCCTCGCCAGCACCGGCAGATTGACGTCGTCGCTCAGCGGG
Source organism: Luteitalea sp. (assembly GCA_009377605.1). Classification (NCBI taxonomy): domain Bacteria; kingdom Pseudomonadati; phylum Acidobacteriota; class Vicinamibacteria; order Vicinamibacterales; family Vicinamibacteraceae; genus Luteitalea; species Luteitalea sp. Next base: position 51,416 of record WHTT01000036.1, on the reverse strand, counting down.
ATCTTCTTCGTGTGAACGGCGAGGATACCCTCGCGCCCCTTCACATCCGGCCGATTGACCACGATTCGGCGATCGAACCGGCCAGGCCGGAGCAGCGCCGGATCGAGGACGTCCGGCCGGTTCGTTGCCGCCATGAGGATGACGCCTTCGTTGGACTCGAAGCCGTCCATCTCCACGAGCAACTGATTGAGCGTCTGCTCTCGCTCATCGTGGCCTCCACCCAGGCCCGCGCCTCGGTGCCGACCAACGGCGTCAATCTCGTCGATGAAGACGATGCACGGCGCGTTCTTCTTCCCTTGCTCGAAGAGATCGCGAACGCGCGACGCCCCCACGCCCACGAACATCTCGACGAAGTCGGAACCAGAGATCGAGAAGAAGGGCACATTGGCTTCGCCCGCGACAGCGCGCGCCAGAAGCGTCTTGCCAGTTCCCGGGGGGCCCATGAGCAGGACGCCCTTGGGAATGCGCCCGCCGAGCTTTTGGAACTTCTGCGGCTCCTTGAGGAACTCGATGATCTCCTGGAGCTCGTCCTTCGCCTCGTCGACACCGGCCACATCCTTGAACGTGACCTTTTTCTGCGAGCTCGAGGAAAGCTTTGCGCGACTCTTGCCGAACGACAGCGCCTTGTTGCCGCCGCTCTGCATCTGTCGCATGAAGAAGATCCAGAAGCCAATCAACAACAAGATCGGCGCCCACGCGTACAGCAGCGCGGACCACGGGCTCGTCACCGGCTCCTTGGCGTTGACGACCACGTCGCTCGCAATCAGCCGATCCGTCAGCTGCTCACCAACCACCGGCGCATACGTGCTGAACTCGTCGCGAGACCCTCTCTCGGTGCCGACGATTTCTTGCCCGGTGATCGTGACCTGCTCGACCTTCTTCTGGTCGACCCACTTCGAGAACTCGCTGAAGGACACGGACCGCTCGCCCTTCTGGAAGCTGTTCGAAAAGTTCCAGATGAGCGCGACGACGACAACGAGGCCGATCCAGAACAGCAAGCTCTTGAGCGTCGAATTCAACGTGACCCTCCTACACCGGGGTAGCTTTCAAGAATACCACGCCTGCGGTCTCCGGCGAGACGCGAAACGGCTCAGCAACGGCCTGCCCAATCACCCATGCAATCGAGCCGTCAGCAGCCACCACGAGGGGCACACGATCCCTGGCTTCCCGCGGCACCTTCCTATCCACCAAAAGGTCCTGCAACTTACGGGTGCCGGTCAACCCCAGGGGCTGGAGCCGATCGCCAGGCAGCCGGCTCCGTACGACCAGCGGCCGGCCCAGCGCGCGTGCATCCAAAATAGCCTCCATTGGGTTGGACACCCGCGCCACCCATTCGGGTCCGACCGCTTTCATCTCGGCCGTCAGAACGAGCCCTGCTTCCGCGATCTCGAGCGTCCCTGGCACCCCCAGCTCATAGCGAAATGCTCGCCCTTCTCGCGAACCTCTCTCCTGCCGTTGGCGTCCGGCCTCGCCTGCGGTCACCTCCAACACCAGCACCTCGCCGCGCCGCGCCGCGCGAACGGCTGGCAGCGCCAAGGAACCAGTACGGCGACCATTGGCCAATTCGAGCGTGGCGCGGACATGCGTCCACCCAATGAAGCGCCCACAGGCCAGGCGCTCTAGCGCCTGCCACACCACCCGGCGCTGGAGCGCGGGCGGCAGCGCCCGAAGCGCCGGAAGCTGCAGCCTCGCTGAGGCCTCTCCTTCTTTGTATAAGACGACTCTTTGGGCCGCTTCGGTTGCAGCCTCCCTCAACCATGCTTCATCGTCACGCGCCAGCGCCGCTTCGCGGGCGAGGACTTTCGGCAGGTGCGGGCCAATCTGAAGCATGAGCTGTGGCAAGACGACGTGGCGAATCCGGTTCCTCGCAAACGTGAGGTCGCGGTTGGACGTGTCCTCGCGGTAGCCGAGCCCGTGCGATGCCAAATATCGAAGAACCTCAGCCCGGGTGGTATCGAGTAACGGACGCACCACGTGGCCCACTCGAGGGGACATCCCACCCAACCCCCGCGTGCCCGCGCCGCGGAACAGACGCAGCAGCAGCGTCTCGGCTTGGTCGTCACGCGTGTGACCGAGCGCGATAACGCTTGCGTCCGTTTGCACACGCGCCCGCTCGAAGCACGCGTGTCGCAGATCGTGGCCGGCTCGCTCGAGTGAGATGCGTCTCGTTGTCGCTTCCGCGCGCACGTCCACGTGCCCTACCGAGATTGGTAGGCCGACCTGCTCCGCCAGCAATCGGCAAAACACTGCATCATCGTCCGCTTCCTGGCGACGCAGTCCATGGTGCACGTGCACCAACGCGCAGATTGTGGCGTCGAGCGCCGGCGCAACACGCAGCAGCACGTGCGCGAGCGCCACGGAATCTGGCCCGCCGGACAACCCCACCAGCACACGATCGCCAGGTCCGAGCAAGCCCTGCTCACGAATGGTCGACCGCACACGGGCGGCGAAGCGAGACATGGGGGAAGATTGGTGCCGGTGGACGGACTCGAACCGTCGACCCTGCGCTTATGAGACGCATGCTCTGACCAGCTGAGCTACACCGGCACGAAAGGTAGGCGTTCGTTCGCGCGGCGGCGCCCTACCCTTCGACTCGCGCCTTCGGCGCTCGCTCAGGGCTCAAGAGCTGCTCGGCCCACGCCAGCCGAACCAATCGATTATACAGGGGGTCAGGGGTCAGTAGGGGTCAGGGATCAGGCACCAGAGTCAGCAGGCGTCAGGGCCAGCCCGGCGCTGATCCTGATGCCTGATCCCTGGCCCCTGCTCTTATGCAGGTTCCTCTGCAGAGGCCTCCGCTGGTGCAGCGGCGCGAGTCGGCAAGAGACTGCGGACTGCAATGTACATCACCGGGATGATGATGAGGTTGAGTATCGTCGCGAGGATCATGCCCCCGATCACCGTGGTCCCGACCGAATGACGAGCGAACCGGCCGGCGCCGGTCGCCAGCGCGAGCGGCATCACCCCGAAAATCAAGGACAACGAGGTCATCAAGATCGGTCGAAGACGAATGCGGGAGGCTTCAATCGCAGCCTCCACGACGGACAGGCCGCGGCGCCGGAGCTGCTCGGCGAACTCCACCACGAGAATGCCTTGCTTGGTGGCAAGCCCGATCAGCATCAGAAGTCCGATCTGGCAGTACACATCGTTGATGAGGCCGCGGCCCCATTGGGCCAGGAGCGCGCCCATCACGGCGAGCGGCACCGACAGCAAGATGATGAACGGGAGGACCAGGCTCTCGTATTGTGCGGCGAGCGTGAGGTAGACGAGCAACAGCCCCAGGCCGAAGATGATCATCGCCTGCCCGCCGGCCGCAATCTCCTCTCGCGAGAGCCCTGACCAGGCGAACGTCATCCCCTGCGGCAACGTGCGCCGAGCGAGATCTTCCATGATTCCGAGCGCCTGACCCGAGCTGAAGCCGGGTGCCGCCCCGCCGTTGATGGTCGTCGAGCGGAACATGTTGTAGTGCGAGATGATTTGAGGCGACGTCGCTTCTGCGACGCTCGACACCGTCTCGAGCCGGACCATTTGACCATCGGGGGTCCGCATTTGGTAGCGGCCGAGATCTTGGGGCTGTGCGCGAAACTGCTGGTCCGCCTGCACGTACACACGATACGAGCGATTGTTGAAGTCGAAGTCGTTGACGTAGACGGAGCCCATGAGCGTCTGAAGCGTGCTCGTCACGTCCTCGAAGGAGAGGTCGAGCGCCTTGAGCCGTTCGCGGTCGACGGTGACCGTGAGTTGCGGATCGTTGATCGTGAACGCGCTGAACAGACCGGCCAGACCAGGCGTTTGGTTCCCTTGCATGGTCAGCTGACCTGTCGCTTCTGCGAGCCGGCTGATGGCCCCGCCGCTCTGATCCTGCAACTCGAACGTGAAGCCGCCAAATTGGCCAATCCCCGGAATCGCCGGGAATTGGAACGGGATGACCATCGCGCCCGAGATCCCCATCAGCGCCGGCCGCAACCGTTCAACGACCGCCATGGACGAGTGCTCATCACCTGAGCGCTCATCGAACGACTTCAAGCGCACGAACTGCATCCCGCGGTTCGGGCCGCCACCGAGGAAGCTGAAGCCGTGGACGGAGAACACACCGCTCACCTCTTCAGCCTCGAGCAGTATCTTTTCTGACTGACGCGTGATGTTCGACGTGTAGTCGAGCGACGCACCATCCGGCGCCTGCACCGTGACCATGAAGAACACGGCATCCTCGTCTGGCACGAAGCCGGAGGGGACGCGCGTGTAGATCCAATAGGTGGCAACGAGGCCAAGTGCAAAGCACACAGCCACGATGGCCTTACGGTTCACGAGGCGATGCAGCCACCAGATGTAGCCGCGCGAGAACCCATCGATGCCGCGGTTGACCAGGTGCCAGAATCGCCCTTCTGTACGCTCACTGCGCAGCAGGAGCGCGGAGATCGCGGGCGACATCGTCAACGCCGTGAAGGCGGAGATGGTCACCGCGACGGCGATGACGAGCGCAAACTGCTGGTACAAGCGCCCGGTGGTCCCAGGAAAGAGCGCCACCGGCACGAACACCGAGGCCAGCACGAGCGACGTCGCAATGACCGGTCCAATGACCTCCCCCATCGCCTCCGACGCAGCCACACGAGCACTCTTCCCGTAGTCGTGAATGTGCCGCTGGATGTTCTCGACCACGACAATCGCATCGTCGACGACCAGGCCGGTCGCCAGCGTGATCCCGAACAGCGTGAGCGTGTTAATCGAGAAGCCGAAGAGCTTCATGAACGCAAACGCGCCGACGAGACAGACGGGAATCGTGATCGCCGGGACGACGGTGCTGCGCCAGTCCTGCAGAAAGAAGAACATGACGAGCAGGACCAGAAAAATCGCTTCGGCGAGCGTGGTGATCACCTCTCTGATCGACTCCTGCACCGCGGTGGTGGTGTCGAAGGCGATCTCGTATTCGAAGCCCGGAGGAAAGCTCTCCGAGAGGCGATCCAATTCTGCGGTCACGTCGCGGTACACATCGAGCGCGTTGGCCGTCGGCAGCTGCATCACGCCAACACCAACCGCCTCTCGACCGTTGTAGCGGAGGGAGGCGTCGTAGGTCTCGGCGCCGAGCTCGGCCCGGCCCACATCCGCGAGCCGAACCAAGGCGCCATCGTTCCCTCGTTTGAGGATGATGTTCTCGAATTCCGACGCCTCGCGGAGCCGGCCGACCGCCCGCACGCTGATCTGGTAGCTCTGCCCCTTCCTCGCAGGCGGCTGCCCCACCTGGCCGGCGGCCACCTGGACGTTCTGCTCGCGCAACGCACTGACGACGTCGGCGGCCGTGAGACCTCGTCCGGCCAGTCGATCCGGGTCGAGCCACAAACGCATCGAGTACCTGCGCTCGCCAAAGATGATCACGTCGGCAACACCAGGCACACGCTTGATCGCATCCCTGACGTAGACGTCGACGTAGTTGCTCATGAAGAGCGTGTCATATTGGTCGTTCTCACTTAGGAAGGCGGCGCCAAGCAGAAACCCCGTCGATTGCTTCTGTACCGTGACGCCAAGCTGCTGGACCGCGGCCGGGAGCCGTGCCTGGGCTGTTGCGACACGGTTCTGCACGTCGACCGCCGCCAGATCAGGATCGCGGGTCACGTCGAACGTCACCGTGATCGTGCTCGTGCCCTGGTTGCTGCTCGTCGAGGTCATGTAGACCAGACCCTCGACGCCATTGATCGCCTGCTCGAGCGGCTGGGTCACCGTCGTCTCGACCACCTCCGCGCTCGCGCCCGTGTAGACAGCGGAGACGGCGACCTGTGGCTGCGCGAGCTCCGGATATTGCGCGATGGGCATCGTCGGGATCGCCATCGCGCCGGCGAGAATGATGATGAACGAGCACACGCTCGCGAGAATCGGCCGGCGGATAAAGGTATCGACAAACATGGCTTTACGAGCCCGCCGCGATGGGCGCTCCGTCGAAGAGGGTCTGCACGCCGGAGACGACGATCTGCTCGTTGGGCTCGAGGCCGCTGCGGACGGTGAAATTGTCGCCCACGATCTCGCCTACCTGTATGGGCCTCTGCCGCGCGACCGTCTTCCCTTCCTGGGACTCGGCCACATAAATGAAATGCTGGTTGCCCATCCGCGTCACGGCCAGCACGGGCACTGCCAGACCCTCAGTGGTCCGCCAGACGATCCGGGCACGCACATACTGATCCGAACGGAGCGCAGCGGAATCCGGCAGACGCCCCTTGACGAGGATCGACTGTGTCTGGCTATCAACCCGAGGCGCCACGTATGACACCGTGGTCTTCGCCAGCTCCTTGCCGGCGTTGTCCACGATCGTAAGCGGTAAGCGTACAGCGAGGTCAGTCGCGTACTCGACCGGCACCTGCACATAGACTTCGAGCGCCCCCTCGCCATCGATTGTCGTCAGATCCGTGTCCGAGGTGACGTACATGCCCACCCGCACCGGGATGTCGCCGACGATACCCGTCGTGGGCGCGAGCACTTGAAAGAACTGGAGGTTGACGCGCTGCTCCGTGAGCTGCGCCTCGAGCGACTCGAGCTGCGCCTGCGCTGTCGAGTAGGTGTTCGCGAGCTGGTCGAAGTCCTGCTGGCTGATGATGCCGCCATCGAGCAGCGCCTTTCCACGGTCCCGTTCCTGGCGCGCAAGCTCGACATTTGCGCGTTGCGCCTGGATGGCGGCCTGCTGGCTCGACACGGCGGCCTGCTGTCGACGGGGGTCAATCTGCATCAACGGCGTGCCTTGCTTGACGCGATCGCCCGAGCTTACGTCGATCCGCCTGATCCGCCCCGGGACATCAGGTCTGATAGCCGTCGAGCGGAGCGACCGAAGGGTGGCCACGAACTCGCCAGCCTCCTCCAGCGGAACCGGCTGCACCTCCTGGAGCTCCACCTTAGCGGGAGGCATTTGGGGTGGCGATGCAGAGGAGGCACCCCCGCCACATGCGGCGAGCCCAGATGCCGTGAGCACGAGCAATGAAAAAAATACGCGGCGGCCGGCGAACCGGTGCCTTGGTGTGAAGCTGTAATTAGGGATGAAGGACGCCAAAATGAATCTCCCGCGGTACGGGAAAGCAAAACAACCCCTGAGTGTAACCCGAAAAAGCCCTGGAAACGGTGGGACAGCCACAGCACGGCCGCACGCCTCAGTTGGACGCTCGGGCCGACGATAACGTTACGTCCAGAGAAGACGCATCGCGCGGCCTCGTGGTTCCGGCCTCGTCACACAATGAGCATCGCGTCACCGTAGCTGTAGAATCGGAAGCCCTCCTCGACGGCTCGTCTATAGGCCGCCAAGGTCTCGTCGCGCCCGGCGAACGCACAGACGAGAAACAGCAAGGACGAGCGAGGTAGATGGAAGTTGGTCAGCAGGCCGCTGACGACCTGGAACGCGAATCCGGGACTAATGAAGAGCGATGTCTCGTCGCGAGCGGCCGTCAGGCGTCCGTTCCCCCTCATCGCCGCACTCTCGAGGGCCCGCGTGGTCGTCGTCCCTACGGCGATGACACGACGGTGTTCGTCCAAGGCGCGGTTGACCGCGCGCGCGGAGGCCTCATCAATGATATACGGCTCGGCGTCGACCCGATGGTCCTCTACCGCTTCGGTCCGGACCGGCTTGAACGTGCCGTAGCCGACATGCAGGGTGATGGCGAGGCGCTCGACGCGGCGGCGGTCGAGCGCCTCGAGGAGCGCTGGCGTGAAATGCAGCCCGGCCGTGGGGGCGGCGACCGAGCCGCGCGCGCGCGCAAAGACGGTTTGGTAGCGCTCCCGATCCTCGGGTGTCTCGCTGCGCCTGATGTATGGCGGCAGGGGTACGTGGCCAATCGCATCGATCATTCGGTCGAGATCGCCGCCATCCGGTGCCCACAATCGCACCGTGCGCCGGCCGAACGTGTGCTGCGCGAGAACCTCACCATCGATCACACCGCCCAAGCCCTCACAACGGAACCGTCGTCCTGGCTTCAGCTTCTGTCCCGGGTGAACGAGCGCGTCCCACCGAGCGTCATCCAGCCGGCGTAGGAGGAGGCACTCCACAGCGCCACCGCTTGGTACGCGATGGCCCACGAGGCGCGCGGGAAACACCCGGGTGTCGTTTACCACCAAGAGGTCGCCTGGATGCAACCACCGTGGCAGGTTGGCTGCAACACCTGTCTCGACCGACCCGGTCTTGCGGTCGAGCACCATCAGCCGAGAGGCACTGCGGTCGGCCGCCGGCGTTTGGGCGATGAGATGCGGGGGCAGATCGTAGTCGAAGTCGCTGACGAGCATGGGCAAGGATAAAAGGGATAAAAGGGATCAAGGAATCAAGGAATCAAGGGATCGAGGGATCGAGGGATCAAGGGATCCAGGGGCAGGGCGATAATCTTCCAGTTCGTCTCGGCTATCGCTTCTGCAAAATGGTCTTCTTCGAATAATCGATAGACCGCCAGTCACGGCCCGAGACTCGCACCCACACCATCGTGGTGCCTTCGACATCCAATACCACCCATAGGTGATTCCGATAATCCCATTTTTAACGACCGTCCAAGTCGGTCTTCGTCGCAACCGCGACACTTCCCGGATGCGCGCTGCTAACCGCCTCGCAGTCATTCTGATGGCTGTCAGTGTTCTCTGTCTCTCGGGGCAGGCAGCCGAGAAGACTCCGGTCACCAGCGATATTCCGGAGGAGGTGGGAAGCGTAATCGTCGGGAACTACAGGCCAAGACCGGGCGCGGGATGGTTCCACATCCAGATCACGAGCCCGAGGACGAGCAAGATGGGTAGGAAGACGAGCAGAAGCAAGACGCCGATAGCACACCACACGAACAGGTAATCGCCGCGTGACGGCGACACACCGACCGACGCATGGCGTTCCAGCAGCGCGAGATTCCAGCGGTTCGCGCGCCAGAACACGTCGGCGACATTGCCGACCAAGGGAAACAGTCCCAGGAGCGCGTCGACGCCGGCGTGCGCGACCATGCGCGCCAGCACCACCTTGGGCACCCCCGTCCAGAGCCCTTGGAAAAGAAGAGCGATCGTGAAGAGCGGGCTCGCGACGTCGCCGAGACCGGGAATCAACCCCACCAGCGGGTCGATCCCGAATCTGATGTTGGTGCCGGGAATCCGGAAAACATCGTCGAGCAACCGCGCCCACCGCCGCAGGAGGTCGAAGGGAGCCAGGTTCTGGGTGACGGCCGGCACACCGACATTTTAGTACGTGAGGAGGGGTACCGGGTACAGCTGCACTGTTTCTGCTCTTTCCGCGACCTGTGTCACAATCGTCCGCTTGATGAGGATCTGGCCAGGCAAACCGTATCCCCTTGGAGCAACGTGGGACGGCAGCGGCGTCAACTTTGCATTATTCTCGGAGCACGCAACGTCCGTCGACCTCTGCCTCTTCGATTCGCCTTACGCGGCTCATGAATCGACGCGCATTCCGCTGACGGAACGAACCGACCTCGTCTGGCACGGGTACCTACCCGAGGTCGGACCCGGCCAACTGTACGCGTATCGGGTGTCGGGTCCGTGGGAGCCCGGGAACGGGCATCGCTTCAATTCGAACAAGCTCGTGCTCGACCCCTACGCCAAGGCCATCGGCCGCAGCTTGCGGTGGCACGCGTCACTGTTCGACTATCAGGACGGCAACCTCGACGCGATGGACGAGCGCGACAGCGCCGCCTACGCGCCACTGGCGGCCGTGGTCGACTCGGCCTTCACCTGGGGCGAGGACCGCCCCGTCCGCCGGCCTTGGCATGAGACCGTCATCTACGAGCTGCACGTTCGCGGCTTCACGAAGCTCCACCCGAACGTGCCCGAAGAGCTGCGCGGCACGTATCTCGGCTTGGCATCCGATGCCGTGCTGTCGCACCTGGTGTCGCTCGGCGTCACCGCGGTCGAGCTGATGCCAGTGCATCATCACCTCGATGACTGGCATCTCATCAAGAAGGGCCTCTCGAACCACTGGGGCTACAACACGCTCGCGTACTTCGCGCCGGATCTGCGCTTCTCCCTGGCGCGCCGCGCGCTCGACTCGGTTCGAGAGTTCAAGATGATGGTGCGGGCCCTTCATCGGGCCGGCCTCGAAGTGATCCTCGACGTCGTCTACAACCACACGGCAGAGGGGAACCATCTCGGGCCAACGGTGTCGCTGCGCGGGATCGACAACAAGTCGTATTATCGCCTCTCGCCCGAGGACGCGCGGTTCTACGAAGACTTCACCGGTACTGGCAACACGCTCAACATGATGAGCCCCCGCGTGCTGCAGCTCATCATGGACAGCCTCCGCTACTGGGTGCTCGAGATGCACGTCGACGGGTTTCGCTTCGACCTTGCAAGCGCGCTGGCCCGCGAGCTGCACGCGGTCGACAAGCTGGGGTCGTTCTTCGACATCATTCACCAGGATCCGGTACTGTCACAGGTGAAGCTGATTGCCGAGCCGTGGGATCTCGGCGAGGGCGGGTATCAGGTTGGGAACTTTCCGCCTGGCTGGACCGAGTGGAACGGCAAGTACCGCGACTCGGTGCGCCGATTCTGGCGCGGTGACGGCGGCGCGGTCTCGGAGTTCGCCACGCGCTTGGCCGGGAGCAGCGACCTCTACGAGTTGACGGGACGCTGGCCGGTGGCGAGCATCAACTTCGTCACGTGTCATGACGGCTTCACGCTCGAAGACCTGGTGAGCTACGAGCGGAAGCACAACGAGGCCAACGGCGAGGAGAACCGCGACGGGGAGAACCACAATCTGAGCATGAACTTCGGCGTCGAAGGGCCGACCAACGATCCGAAGATTCGCGCCGCGCGCGCCAAGCACAAGCGCAATTTCCTCGCCACGCTCCTCCTCTCGCAGGGAGTCCCGATGATCTGCGCCGGTGACGACATGGGCCGCACGCAGCAAGGCAACAACAACGCGTACTGCCAAGACAACGAGATCAGCTGGAGCGACTGGACCCTGGACGAGGAGAAAAAGGCCCTGCTCACGTTCACTCGTCACCTGGTCCGGTTGCGCCGAAAGCATCCCGTGCTTCGTCGACAGCGCTTCTTCCAGGGCCGGCCAATCCGTGGCGCCGGCGTCAAGGACCTCACCTGGTATCACCGTTCCGGTGTCGAGATGACCGACGAGATGTGGGAGGAAACGCAGGCGCGCTCCCTTGGGATGCGACTCGACGGCAACGAGATGTTGGAGACGACCGATCGCGGTGCGCCCATCGTCGACGACACCTTCCTGATCCTCCTGAATGCGAACGAGGGACCCATTGATTTCGTGCTGCCGCCCCCATCGGTTCGGACCGGATCGCACTGCGCCTGGGCGCTCGAGCTCGACACGCGAACTGCGACGATGCCGAGCGACGATCCACGCGTCGGCGCGTCCTACAAGATGGTAGGCCGATCGGTCGCGCTGCTGTGCCTCGTCCCGGGCCGCCCGCCCGCATCCTGAGCATGGCTATGCCTCGTTCCGGTAGCGCACGCGACCCCCTCTGGTACAAGGACGCTGTGATCTACCAGGTCCACGTCCGCGCCTTCTTCGATAGCAACGACGATGGCGTGGGAGATTTTCCGGGGTTGACGCAGAAGCTCGACTACCTGCAGAACCTGGGTGTCTCGGCGATCTGGCTGCTCCCCTTCTACCCCTCTCCGCTCAAGGACGACGGGTACGACATCTCGCACTATGAAGGGGTCCACCACAGCTACGGCACGCTCAAGGATTTTCGGACGTTTCTGCGAGAGGCGCACGAGCGCGGCTTGCAGGTGCTCACCGAGCTGGTCATCAACCACACGTCCGATCAACATCCCTGGTTTCAAGCGGCGCGCCAAGCGCCGCCCGATTCGTCGAAGCGCCACTACTACGTCTGGAGCGATGCGGAACGGCGCTGGCCGGACGTGCGCGTGATCTTCAACGATACGGAGAAGTCCAATTGGACGTGGGACCAAGCCGCAGGCGCGTACTATTGGCATCGCTTCTTCCATCACCAGCCCGATCTGAACTTCGACAACCCGCGGGTCCGCCGCGCGGTGCTGAAGGTGATGAGGTTCTGGCTGGACATGGGTGTCGACGGCCTGCGGCTGGATGCCGTGCCGTACCTCTTCGAGCGGGACGGTACCATTTGCGAGAACCTGCCGGAGACGCATGCCTTCCTGAAGGAGATTCGCCACGCGTTGGACCAGCACTACAGGGGGCGCATGCTGCTGGCCGAGGCCAACCAGTGGCCGTCGGATGTGCGTCCATACTTTGGCGACGGCGACGAATGCCAGATGGCGTTCCATTTCCCTCTGATGCCGCGCATGTTCATGGCGCTGCGGCAGGAGGATCGCCACCCCATTACCGAGATCCTCAGCCAGACGCCGGACATTCCCGACTCGTGCCAGTGGGCCATCTTCTTGCGTAATCACGACGAGCTGACGCTGGAGATGGTCACGGACGAGGAACGCGACTACATGTATCAGGCGTACGCCGCGGATCCGCACATGCGCTTGAACATGGGCATTCGGCGGCGGCTCGCACCGCTCATGGAGAACAACCGACAGCGCATCGAGCTGCTCTACAGCCTGCTCTTCTCGCTGCCGGGCACGCCGATCGTCTACTACGGCGACGAGCTGCGCATGGGCGACAACGTCTTTCTCGGCGATCGCAACGGTGTTCGCACGCCGATGCAGTGGACGAGCGACCGCAACGCTGGCTTCTCGCGCGCGGATCCGGCACGCCTCTATGCGCCGCCCATCATGGATCCGGTCTACGGATACCAGGCCATCAACGTCGAGGCGCAAGAGCGATCGCCGTTTTCGCTGCTCGCGTGGGTACGACGAATGATTGCGCTGAGAAAGCAGTACAAGACGTTCGGCCGCGGCACGCTCGAAGTCCTCGAGCCGTCGAACCGAAAGGTCCTCGCCTATGTGCGCCGCTACGAGGACGAGGTCATCCTGGTGGTGAGCAATCTTTCGCCGAGCGTGCAGCCGGTCGAGCTCGAGCTTCCATCGTTTGCCGGGATGACACCGGTGGAGCTGCTCGGCCAGACGCCGTTTCCGCGCATCTCCGAGATACCGTACTTCCTCACACTCGGCCCCTACGCGTTCTACTGGTTCACGCTGCAGTGGAGCTCACCGCCGGTGTTGGTGGAACGCCCGCTCGCCACGACCAGCGAGCCGGCGACGCTGGCGGCGGCGTCGCTGCTCATCGGCGAAGCCTGGGATACGGTCCTGGACACGTCGGTTCGCGAGCTCGTCGAACGCAAGCACCTGCTCGCCTACCTGCAGCGCCAGTATTGGTTCACGAGCCGGCTGCCGGAGGCCGAGCGTGTGCGAATCGTGGATTGGGCGCGTCTCAAGTCGGGACGGGAGCCGGTGTTCTTCTTGGTGGTCGAGGCGGAAGCGGTGGGACGCGCACGCTTGCGGTGCAACGTGCCCGTGGGTCTCACGAGCGGCGAGGCGGGTGTCGCGATCCTGCGGGACCATCCGGAACGTGTGATCGCACCAATCACTGGGGCACGGAAGGGCGTGCTCCACGGCGTGGGCGAGCACGAGGCAGCGCCGTTGATGGCGGCAGCGATCTTGGAGCAGCGTGAGATACGCTCGGCCGCCGGCCGGTTGCGCGGCCTGTCGCTGGACGCGACGGCCGTGGCCGAGATACCCGAAGGGGTCACCTCGCTCAAAGCGGCGCGGGTCACTGGTGAATTCAGCAATACGGTGTACCTCCTCGGTGATCGGTTCGCGCTCAAGCTGCTCCGGGCCTCTCAGGCAGGAACACATCCGGAAATCGAGGTTGGCGCGTATCTGACGCGCCGACAGTTCGCGCACGCGCCCGCGTCGATCGGCGGGCTCCTCTATGAACGCGGCGGCGGCGACAGGCCGGCCGCCACGATCGCGGTGTTGGAGCAGTGTGTCCTGTACCAGGCGGATGGGTGGTCACACGCGACCGACGAGATGGCACGATACTCCGAGCGGGTCATCGCTGGTGGTCGCCACGGTGAAACCCCCGATGTGCCTGCGGCTCAGTCTCTGGTCGCCCTCGCGGATCAACTGCTTCCGTTTCCGGTCCTCGACACGATTGGTGGCTACATCGAGGTTGCCGCGACACTTGGGCGCCGCACGGCCGAGCTCCACGTGGCGCTCGCGGACGCCTCGAGCGACCCGGCGTTCGAGCCACAGCCGCTCCCCCCCGCGGGGGTCGTCCGGCTGGCCGAAGGGGTGCGCGCGCGGGCCCGGCGGGCGGTACTGCTGCTCCGGGAAAAACAGCCGTTGGTGCCCGCGTCGCTCCGGGAGCTGTACGAATCGGTCCTCGCACGTGCCGACAGTATCGAGCCGTTGATCGACGCCTTGGCTGCGCGCGTCACCGAGACCTCGGCGCTCATTCGCATTCACGGCGATTACCAGCTCAGTCAGGTGCTCTGGCGCGAGCAAGACTTCGTCATTGTCGACTTCGAGGGTGATCCGAGCAAGCCACTCGAGGAGCGGCGCACGCAGCAGTCGCCGCTCGTCGACGTGGCGGGGATGCTGCGATCGTTCAGCTATGCGGCATACGCCGGCTTGCAGAGCTATGTCGTCACGCGACCCAGCGATGCCGAGCGTCTCGAGCCGTGGGGCCGCTTCTGGGCCGCGTGGGTGTCCGCGCTATTTCTGCGGAGCTATCGATCGCTGATGCGCGACACCACCCTCGTGCCGCGACGAGCGGCTTCGTTCGAAGCGTTACTCCGAATGCACTTGATCGACCGTACCTTGCGCGATGTGGAGAACGAGCTGCTGCTCCGACCGGACTGGCTCGGGCTGCCGCTCAGGGATCTCGCGGATTTGCTCGGATGAAGGGCAACAGGGAACGTAGGGCGGCTTCGCCGAAGCCGCCGTCGATCAACCGACGCCTCGGCGAGGGAGGGAGAGCGTTCGCCTGTCGATGATGCGCCATGGACATCTGGCAGCCCAGGTTCGGAGCCGTACTCACGACGGACGGCGCGCGGTTTCGTGTCTGGGCGCCAACCGCGTCCCGCGTCATGTTGCACCTCGAGGCGCGCGCCGGCGGATCGCGCGAGATTCCGCTGATCCGTGACGATGACAACTGCTTTGCAGCCATCGTCGGGGACGCGCGGCCCGGAGATCGGTACGGCTACCGAATGGACGAGGAGCCGCTGTGGCCAGATCCTGCATCACGCTGTCAGCCGGACGGTGTGCACGCGCTCTCCGAGATCGTCGACCCCTCGACGTTCACATGGAGCGAGACCGGCTGGCGTGGCATCGCGCCCACCGAGCTGATTGTCTACGAGCTGCATGTCGGCACGTTCACGGACGCCGGCACGTTCGATGCCGTGACCGAGCGGCTGCCATACCTGCGCGACCTCGGCGTCACAGCAATCGAGCTCATGCCCGTGGCGGCATTCCCAGGGAGCCGAAACTGGGGTTACGACGGTGCAGCGCTCTACGCACCGTCGGAGCAATACGGTCGCCCGGACGCCCTTCGACGTTTGGTCGATCGGGCGCACGCGCTTGGCCTGGGTGTCATTCTCGATGTCGTCTACAACCACCTCGGACCGGACGGTGCCTATCTGGCAGCGTTCAGCCCGTTGGTGTTCTCCACACGACACCACAGCCCCTGGGGCCGTGGACTGAACTTCGACGAGCCTGGCAGTCAGGTGCTTCGCCGATTCTTCATCGACAACGCGCTGCATTGGCTCGTGGAGTACCGCATCGACGGCCTGCGGCTCGACGCAACGCACGCCATCGTGGATGAGTCGTCCTCGCCGTTTCTTGGACAGCTCGCCGCCAGCGTGAAAGCACACGTCCAGCCGCCGCGCCGCCTTCTGATCGCAGAGGACTCGCGAAACCTGGACGTCATCGCGCGGCCAACCGCCGACGGCGGCTGGGGTCTCGACGCCGTTTGGGCCGACGATCTGCACCATACGATCCGCGGGCACACGGCGGGTGACCGCGAGGGGTATTACGCCGACTACAAGGGCACCACCGCTGAAATCGCCGAGACCATTCGACGAGGCTGGCTGTACCGAGGCGAGTGGTCCAGATATCGCAACGCGCCGCGCGGCACCGATCCGACCGGTCTTCCGTGGCATGTGTTCATCACCTGCCTCCAGAACCACGATCAGATTGGGAATCGCGCGCACGGCGAGCGGTTGAACCACCAGGTGCCGCTCGAGGTGTACCGCGCCGCCAGCGCCCTCGTGTTGCTGGCACCGGAGGTGCCGCTGCTCTTCATGGGGCAAGAGTGGGCGGCGTCGACGCCGTTTCTCTTCTTCACCGATCACAGCGGCCGATTGGGTCGCGCGGTGACCGCGGGACGGCGCGAGGAGTTCCGGCATTTCACGGCATTCAGCGATCCGCGCGCGCGTGATCGCGTCCCGGACCCACAAGCTCACGACACGTTTCTGCGGAGTCGATTGCAGTGGGACGAGGTCGGTCACGAGCCGCACCGGTCGACGCTCGCGTACTATCGCCACTTGCTCTCGCTTCGGCGCCAGACGATCAGCGAGTCCGGCAATGATCGGATCGAGACCGATGCCTGGGCGCCAGACGAGGGGACCGTGGCGGTACTGCGCCGCGAGCCAGAGCGCGTATTGCTGGTGGTCGTGCGCCTCTCGGGACAGGGCACGGTCTCGCTGTCCGCTGAGCGATTGGCCAGGCGGGACGCGGGCTCGCCCGACCCCAAGGTGGGACCCACGGGCCCCTGGCACGTCCTGCTGTCGAGCGAGGACACGTTGCTCTCGTCCGATGCGCAGCCCTTGACGGTCGATCGATCGCCATCGGGTGGCCTGGTTATCTCCTTTCAGCGCCCGGGAGCTCTGGTGCTAGGTAAAGGGATCGAGGGGTCAAGGGGTCGAGGGGTCAAGGGGTCGAGGGGTCAAGGGAGGGTGGGTCGCGCAGCGGGGTGAGGACGACGTTTCCGGCTCGTCGGCCGCGGGGCCTGAAGGCCGCGCGCTACGTACGCCCTAAGAACCATCCCTTGACCCCTTGACCCCTTGACCCCTTGACCCCTTGTTTTGGCCCCTCCCCCTTTCCCGGATAGGATCGACGAGACACGAGTCGCGAGCCAGCCAGCTCGAGGAGGTACCCATCAACGTCAGGCGTTCCGGTCCAGGCCGTGTTCCCGTGAGCACGTACCGAGTACAGATGAACCATGCGTTCACGTTCTCGGACGCGCAGGCCCTGGTGCCCTATCTGGCCCGCCTCGGCGTTGGCGGATGCTATTTCTCGCCGTTCTTGATGGCGCGCCCGGGCAGCCTGCACGGCTACGACATCTGTGATCACAACCGCCTCAATCCCGAGCTCGGCACGGATGCCGATTTTGGCGCCTTGACGCAGACACTGGAGACGCACGGCCTCCTACTCGTCCTGGACTTCGTCCCGAACCACATGGGTGTCGAGCCTCAGTCGAACATGTGGTGGCGCGAGGTACTGGAGAACGGGCCCTGCTCTCTCTATGCCCGCTTCTTCGACATCGATTGGGATCCGGTGACGCCGGAGATGAAGAACAAGGTGTTGCTACCGATCTTGGGCGATCAGTACGGCGCTGTGCTCGAGCGAGGCGAGCTGACGCTCGGCATGGACGACGGGCACCTTTTCGTGCAGTACTACGACCATAAATTGCCCATCAACCCGCGCCAGCAGCCGAGGGTGCTCCGTCATCGGATCGACGAGCTGAAAGCCGCGATGGGCCTGGGCGATCCCGATCTTCGCGAGTTCCTGAGCATTCTGACGGGCCTGCACAATCTGCCGCTCTACACTGACACCGATTCCGACAGCATCGAGGAGCGGCACCGCGAAAAGGAAGTCTTGCGCGAGCGCCTGCGACGCTTGCTCAGGGCCTCGCCACGCATTCGCGCACACATCGAGGAGGCGCTGGCGGCGGCCAATGGTGTGCCTGGGCGTCCAGAAACGTTCGACGCGCTGCACAACCTGCTGGAGGAACAGCCATATCGCCTCGCCTACTGGCGCACCGCGCAACACGAGATCAACTACCGGCGGTTCTTCGACATCAACGAGCTGGCCGGCGTGCGCGTAGAGGACCCGCTGGTATTCGAGGCGACGCACTCGCTGCTGGCGAGACTCTTCGCGCAGAACCAGGTGCACGGCCTCCGCATCGACCATCCCGACGGTCTTTTCGATCCAGCCGGCTATTTTGCGAGGGTGCAGGCGTTGGCCCGGCGCAGCCCAACGGCGGCGAGCGCCGGCGGACAGCACCACCCGGACGCCGAGCGTCCCATCTGGATGATCGCCGAGAAGATTCTGTCTCATCGCGAGACACTGCCCCATGAATGGCTGGTGCACGGGACCACGGGCTACAACTTCATCAACGACGTCAACGGACTGTTCGTCAAGCCCGACGGATTCCGCGCTCTGCGGCGCATCTATGTCCGCATCACCGGTAGGAGCCTGCCGTTCTCAGAGGTGGCCTACAAGAGCAAGAAGCTCATCATCGAAACGACGATGGCGAGCGAGCTGAACGTGCTGGTACACGCTCTCAGCCATATCGCGCAAGGCAGCCGGCGATCGCGCGACTTCACGCTCAGCAGCTTACGCGAGATGCTCACCGAGGTCGTGGCCTGCTTTCCCGTCTATCGCACATATGTCAGCCACGACGGTTGGACGCCTAGCGATCGGGAGATGATCGACCGAGCCATCACCGAAGCACGTCGTCGCAATCCGGCCATGGAGCGCTCGCTGTTCGATTTCTTGCGCGCGGTGCTTCTGCCGGAACGAGACGGCGATCTTGCCTTCGAGGCAGCGGACGACCAGAAGCCGCGCCCTCTGTTCGCGGCCGTCGATGACGAGGACTACGCGCACCGGATCACGTTCGCGATGAAGTTCCAGCAGTACACCGGTCCGGTGCAGGCCAAGGGCCTCGAGGACACCGCGTTCTACCGCTATAACATCCTCGTCTCGGTCAACGAGGTGGGCGCCGATCCGGCGCGCCCGTCGCGGGCGACAGACGAGTTCCACGCGACGAATCTCCATCGTCTGGCCACGTGGCCGTGCGAGATGTTGACGACGGCGACGCATGACACCAAGCTCGGTGAGGACGTGCGGGCACGCATCAACGTGCTGTCGGAGATCCCGAACGCGTGGCGAACGGAACTCTCGCGCTGGACGCGCATCACGGGCGGCGCCCGCGTGCACTACGACAACGATTGGGCACCGTCACGGAACGACGAGTACCGCTTCTATCAGGTCTTGCTCGGCATCTGGCCGCCAGACCTCGGGCCCGAGAGCCCAGCGCCGGCGCCGCTCGTCGAACGCTTGCGCGATTACATGCTCAAGGCCATTCACGAGGCCAAGTTGCATACCAGTTGGATCAATCCCAACCAGGCATACGACGACGCCATGGCGACGTTCGTTGATCGCGTCCTGACGGGGTCGACGTCCCACCGCTTTCTTCCGGCCTTCGTGCCGTTTGCGCACAAGCTCGCGCACGTGGGTGCGGTGAATTCGCTTGGCCAGATCCTGCTCAGGCTCACCTCGCCCGGTGTGTCGGATCTCTATCAGGGCGCGGAGCTGTGGGAGCTGTCGCTCGTCGACCCCGACAACCGCCGCCCGGTCGACTACGAGCTGCGTCGCCGCTTGCTGGACGAGGTCGAAACGCTGGCATGCGATGCCGCGCTGCTACCGGATGACGAGGATGCGCTGGCGGTTGCTGGAACCCACGGCCGAGAGGTCAGGAGCGAGGGGACGGCTACGATCCCGGCTCGGGGATTGGGCCATTTGGCTGGAAGCGAGCTGCACCCGAAGGGTGTGACCCCTTGGGGGACGAGCGAGGCTCCCTCGCCTTTCACTGCGTTGCCAACCTCGGAGCGGACGGCGCGTCTCTCGGAGCTGCTCGACACCTGGCGCGATGGACGAGTCAAGCTGCTGTTGACGCTGATTGGCCTACGGCTGCGTCAAATGCATCCCAACCTCTTCTTGGAGGGCGAATACATCCCGCTTGCGTGCGACGTGACGGTGCCCAGCGATCTCGTGGCTTTCGCCCGCCGAAGCCCGAAGGACGAGGGCGGGCACGTCGCTATCACTCTGGTGCCACGGTTCGTGGCCTCTCTGATGTGGGACGAGCCGGAACAGTGGCCTGTCGGCATTGGGACATGGGCAACGAGCCGTGTGCTGCTTCCGCCCGAGCTTGCCGCGTTACGTTATCGAAACGTCCTTACCGGTCAAGACGTGCCCATTGTCACGAACCCGCAGGAGTCGTGGATCTTCGCGGGTCAAGCGCTGAAGGACTTTCCGGTCGCCGTGCTCTGGGGGACGTCGGGCTAATCCCGGCTTGACTCGCGTCGCTCGGCCCCCTATTCTCATCTCTCCAACGCAAATGCTCGAGGTCGACCAGGCCGTCGCGCCCATGGAGGAGGAGTATGCGGTACTCACTGGCGTCTTTCCTCGTGTTGCTGTTCTTGACATCTTCTGTCGACACGGTGGCTGCGGCTGAAACCAAGGCCGTCCAGACCATGGCCGGAATTCTCCTCAAGCTCAATCACTTCCCGAGCGATGGCGACAAAGAGGCGCTCAAGGGCATCGTCGAGAACGAGGAGACGAGCGAGCACGAGCGCGTGGTGGCGCAGGCGCTGATCAATCTCGAACACAAGGTGAGTGCTGACGGCAAGCCAAAGCTCGAAGCGCTCCTGAAGGACGAGTCGGCCTCCGAGTCCGTGAAGACGCTGGCCATGGTTCTCGTCAATCTGGCCCACACGCCGACGGAAGCCGACAAGGAAAAGCTCCAGAAGCTCGTGCCCTAACAGCAGTGGTCAGTGGTCAGTGGTCAGTGGCCAGCCGGTTGGCCACCGCTCGGGGGCCTACGTCGCGGCTAACGAGCCAGTTCGGCCGCCAGCCCCCGACCGTCGGCGTATCGGCTGATCACTGCCACTGACCACTACCTCTGCGCTCGCGGCCCCGAAATCCGCGCTGAGCGGCGTCGTCCCGCGCCCGCGACCCCGCGTCCACGGCACTCACGCTGCTTGCTGTGCCAGCGCTCTACCTACTGTTGTTCGCGCCGCGCCTTCGGCTGCACCGACGGGCTGTGAGCGTCGAACAGGCCAGTCACGCGTGACGTCATGGCCGCCCGGAATTCATGGCAACTCGAGTGAATTCCTGGCTTTAGTGGCCCGGACCACTAAGCGCGCGGGCGCGAACGCCCGGGTCTCGCCGACCACCGCCCAGCCGCAGAGCGAGCGCCACGGCGCTGCCCCGGACTGAAAGCGCGGCCTGGTTGCTGCCTCTGCGCGACCGTGACGGCGCGAGCGGGCGTGACCTCGAACCCTTCAACGACCACCTGCTCGATCGGCGACGGCAGGAGCCGCTGAATGTCGGACAGCAGGCGGCGATCGGCCGATGACACGAGGGACACCGCGCGTCCGGCGAGCCCGGCTCGGCCCGTTCGTCCGACGCGGTGGATGTAGTCTGCGGCCACGAGCGGCAGATCATAGTTGACGACAAGAGGCAGTTGCACGATATCGAGCCCGCGCGCCGCAACATCGGTTGCCACGAGCACCGTCACGCGGCCTGTCTTGAAGTCGTTGAGCGCCCGGCCGCGAGCCGCTTGGCTCTTGTTTCCGTGGATGACCGCCGCACGCATGCCGGCTCTTTCGAGCGCGTCGCCTACACGATTCGATCCGTGCTTGGTCCTGCAGAAGACGAGCGCTCTTCCGACCGGCGGCTGCATCAGCACGTGTCGGAGGAGATCGCCCTTGCGGCCGTCTGGCACCGGGTGCGCGCGATGCGTCACCGTCGGGGCCACGACTTGCGCTTCCGAGACATCCACGCGCACCGGCTCGCGAGTGAATTCGGTAGAGAGCTGCACGACTTCCTTCGAGAGTGTGGCCGAGAGCAACAGCGTCTGCCGATCGCGTGGAAGTGTTCCGAGCACGCGACGCAGCGGCGGCAAGAAGCCCATGTCGAGCATGCGATCCGCTTCGTCGAGCGTGAGGATCTCCACGGCCGAGAGATCGACGGTACGTTGCTGGATGTGGTCGATGAGCCGACCCGGCGTCGCCACGATGATGTCAGTGCCCCGCCGCAGCGCCTGCACCTGCGGCTGCATCGCTACGCCGCCAAAGATGGCCGTGGCCCTGAGGTTGACGGAAGCGCCGTACGTCGTGAGCGCCTTGTGCACCTGAAGCGCGAGCTCGCGCGTCGGGACGAGGACGAGACCGCGCGACTTGCGCGCTTCGGCCCGACGCCGGCCGCGCACGACGAGGCGATCGATCATCGGCAAGGCAAACGCGGCCGTCTTGCCGGTGCCCGTCTGTGCACGCGCCAGCAGATCGCTGCCGTCGAGCACAACAGGTATCGATTTGGCCTGTACGGGCGTCGGTTGTGTATAGCCCAGTCGCGCGAGTGGAGCGCAGAGAACGGGCGAGAGTCCGAGAGTCGAGAACGGCATATAGAGAATGCTCCTGAACTGCCTGGAGCGTTTCCCTAACCGCGCAGCAGGCCGAATGAGACGAACCAATGACACCAAAAGGGTGCCTCGATTTGAGCGATGGGACTTAGCGGTGGGACACTCTGACCGACGAACCCAGATGATCGGCGTCAGGTTTCCAGCGGGAAATCTAAGATGCAGCGCACAAACAAGGCATTATACACCGGAATTACAGAATGTAGCGCAGGGGGTGCGCGTCAGGCCTGCCTGCGTCCGGCGAAGGTGCCGGTCACGGCGGTCACGAGGCGCGTCAGCCGGTCTCGCCACGATGGGCCCTGGCTCGTCCCTTGACCGCTCGCAACCGCCGAGGTCTTCGTAACCTGTCGTGCGTAGCTTTGGAGCTCGCTGACGAGGACCGGGCGCGTATCGCCGTCATCGAGCGGTTCTGCGGCGACCTCGGCAGTTGCCTCCAACTCGGACGCGCCCGCCGTTGCCCTGGACCGGGCGGCCAGGGCGTCGCGGCGCAGCTCCCGTGCAGGCAGGTAGTCTGGATCCTCGAGCAGGGCCGTATCGGCGGCGCGCAGCGCCCGCTGGACCTCCTGTCGCTCGAGGTCGGCGCGGCCTTGCGCCACTGCCCTCTGCAAGCGTCGTTCGCGAGCCTTTGCGGCGTACGCCTCGTCGAGCTGCTGGCGCAACTCGACCAAGCCGGGCGCATCCGCTCGCACCTGCCCCACTTCGTCGAGCAGCGCCGCGCAGCGACTCAGCTCGCCGGCGGCGAGCGCCGACTGTGCGCGCTCCAGACAGCCGTGGAGATGCGCCTCCGCTTCAGCCAGCGCGATGGTCTCCGACAGCTCCACGACCTGCGAGCTCTCGGCATCGAGGGCACGCGCTTCTTCGACACTGGCCCGCGCATCGGCCAGCTCGCCACGTGCAAACCGCCGCTCCGCATCCGCCAGGAGCCGCGCGACGTTCTCTGCCTGCTGTTCGCCGAGGCGTCGACGCGTCTCGTCGAGCAGGGCCGCCGCTTCAGCATGTGACTCATCGACCGCCACGGCCTGTTCGAGCTCCTCGACGGCCAGCGTGTAGTCCTGTCGATCGATCGCCTTCCTCGCCAGCAGGAAGCGCCGCTGCGCCAGCTCTCGGCGACGGTGGGCGAGCGGACCGCCCGACCCGGGCGTGCCGCGCGTCGGCGGCCTGACGACGACCGTGGCGGGCACCTGAGCGTTCGACCAGGCGGCCCCCGTCCCACCGCGCGCGCGTCGCAGATCCATCTCCATCTCGAGGAGGTTTTGATAGCGATCATCCGGGTGCTTCTGGAGCGCCCGATTCACGATATTCACCACCTGCTGCGGCAGTTGTCCTTCGGGAGAGAACGTGACGGGGGAGTGTTCTTCGAAGCGAATGCGATCGAGCACGCGGATCGAATCTCCCGTGAAGGCTTGTCGATGCGCGAGCAGCTCGTAGAGCACGAGAGCCAGCGAGAACACGTCGCTCCGACGATCGAGCGGATCACCGTTGATTTGCTCCGGTGACATGTAGTTGGGGGTGCCCATCATGCCCGGTCCGCGGGTGAGGTTTGCCATTGGGACGTGGGCGATGCCGAAATCGAGGATCCGTAGACGTCCTTCGTGATCGATGATGAGGTTCGAGGGCTTGATATCGCGGTGGATGATGCCTTGGCTGTGCGCGTGCGCCACGCCAGAACACGCCTGTTCAACCAGCTCCAGTCGCGTGGCGAGCGACAGCGGTCGCTGCTCCCCGATGACGGCCGCCAGGGTCGCACCGCTGATGAACTCCATCGCGATGTAGGGCTGCCCGCGGTGCTGGCCGTACTCGTAGATCGTGACGATGTTCCGGTGCTGAAGGTTTGCCGCCGCGCGTGCCTCCTGCTCGAATCGCTTGCGCATCTCTTCTTCGTCGATGCGCAACAGCTTCAGCGCAACACGTCGGGCGCCGAGCGTCTCGTCCAACGCAAGATACACCTCGCCCATGCCACCACGACCGAGGAGGCTCTTGATGCGAAACTTCTGGGCGATGAGGTCAGGCGCGCTCACTGCTGTCGGTTCTCAAGGGCGTCTCGTTTCGGCGTATCCGCTCAGCCACACAGAATAGCATCCATTGTTGATATTCTTATCGTCCAGGGGCCGCACGATCACGCTGTCCAGGGAAGAGCGGCCCGGCTATCGTGGACCCGCTAAAGTGTCGAAAAGGCATTATGCTCGTGTAGGTTACGGGAGATCGACTGCCTGGTCGACCAGCGATTTGCGCGGCTAGGCATGCCCACCGGCGGTGCACGTCGCACCTTCGGTTATCGCAGTCGGAACGTTATTGACATTTGGGGATCGGCCTTTCCGCGTTCCGCGAGCAGGAGTCCTCCTAGCGCCGGGCTTGCGACGAAGTTTATGGCAGCAAAGCTACTCATTTTTCGATCCGATGGAGTCGATCGTGTCGAGCTGACGAAGCACGACGTGCGAATCGGGCGCGCGCCCGAGAACGACATCGTGCTGCAAGATCAGGACAAGACGGTCTCGCGCTATCATGCGGAGCTGCGCCATGAGCAGGGCAGTTACGTCTTGATCGACGTGAACAGCCAGAACGGCATCTGGGTCGACGGGCAGCGAGTGCAGCGCACCAGACTCGAGCCAGGCCGCCCCGTCGTGCTCGGGAAAGTTCGCATCGAGTTGGAGGATTTCGTCGCCGGGGAGACGCGCCGAGCGGTGGGAGCATCCGCTGTTCACACCGAACCCGTCGCAGAACCGGCAGATCCCGCACCTGTCGCAGCCCTCAGCGCCTCGCAGGCGTCATCGTCGGTGCCGACCGTCGGCGCAGGAGTCGAGGGCGAGCGATCGACGCGCGCCACACAGCCACCAGCGACAGCACCGACGTTCGCATCGAAGGTCCTGAAGCCAAAACCGATGGCGGTGGCCCTGGGCCTCGTGGCGCTCGCGGTGGTGGTGCTCCTCATGTTCAGGCCGAGCGTGCCCTCGAGCAAACCGACGGAATCGCCAGAACCGATCCTCGAAGCACTAGAGACGACGAGAATGGCGGGCGCAAGCGCTCTGATGCGTCCAGAGACGTCGTTGTCCGCCCACGGCCGCACGCTGCCTGCCGACACGGTCGTGAACGCGGAGGAAGCGCGATTGGCCGGCGAAGCCGGTCGGCGGCAACGGATTGGCCAGGCAAAGGTCGCGCTGGCTCGCGATGACTATGCTCGGGCAATTGAGGTACTCGAGGGCATACCGGCCTCCGACGAGACCGAGGGCTTGCTCGAGAAAGCCCGACAGTTGCGCGCCCAGCGGGCGGCAGCGCTGATGCATGACGGCGCGCGGCTCGAGGAGAGGGGGGATCTCGAGACCGCGAACCGTCGATACATGGGGGCGCGCTCGGTCGATCCCGCGACCCCCGGTCTCGAGGAAGCCCTGACACGTCTCGAGGGCAAGATGAAGGTGGCGGGTAGCGATGCGTACAAGCAAGCACGGCAGTATGATGCGTTCGGGCGCACGGCGGAGGCTATTCCCCTCTACGAGAAGGCCGTGGCACTACTTCCGCTGGGGGATCCGAATCGCGCGGCAGCCAGGTCTCGTCTCGTGGAATTGAAGAAAGGACGATGACGAATGCCAACATGGCGCGGCGCGCGGGTCTCAGCCGATGACCGCCGACGATGAGGAGGTACCCTGTGCAGTGGCCACTGGAAATGTTCCGACGTCATCAATGCTGGGCTCTCGTGAAATCGGCGCTCACCCTGGGAGTCGTCACCGCGCTCGCTGTGACGTCACAGGGGTGCGCCTCGCGGGGCACGCCGGCCGACCCACCTACCGAGCCTCCAGTGGAAGAGGAAGTGACGACGCCCAGTGGGCCCGCCTGGCTCACCCGGACAGCGGAGCCCGATTTCGTGCCTCTCAGCGATCCCGCGGGCGGCGTCTCTATTGAATATCCGAAGGAGCACTGGCAAAGCGTGCCGGGCAGCTCGCCAACCGTTGCCACGTTCACACAGGAGGCTGGTGAGGCTACGGTGGTCTTGTCACAGACGCAGCTCAATCAGGCCCTGCAACCCGAGGAGGTCACCGACGTCTTTGGCCAGATCGAGGCCGAGACGATCAAAGAGCGCGAGCCGAATGCGTCCGACTTCGACACCCGGCTGCTCGAGGACGGCAGCCGTCGCGTGGTGGCCATCCAATATCAGCGACCGGGTTCACAGGGCCCGGAAGTGGTGCGACAGTACTCGTTCCCCGTCGCGCAGACGCTCTACCGGCTGACTTGTGTGATGAAGCCCGACAAGCTGCAAGAGCAGGAACCTATCTGCGCGCACATGGCGGCCTCGTTCACGGTTCCTGGTTCCTAGTGGGCTGGACGGCGCGTTCGGCGAACGCGCCCTACCTCGTCCGGATTGCTCACTGAATTCTGGTCGCGAGCGCAGCACCGCCGGCGTTGCCGAAGAGGCCCCCGGTCGACTGATAGCGGACGTACTCGACCGTGATGGGTACGCCCGACGGCTCTCCGTTCGCCAGGCTTTCAACCACCACGCTGAACCGGTGGCCCTCCACACCGGGAAAGTACTCCAGAAGGTACACGGTTAGTCGCTGGTGCCCCGCAAGCGCGAAGCCCTGCTGCGCGGTCGCGCCGTCGTCCCGGATCACGGTGACTCGCACCTCTCCCGGATCCGCAGAAGCGTTGGCGGCCAGAACATAGGTGTCTTCCGCGTCCGGGCCACCCGATGCGCCCTCGCCAATCGCCCATACCGTGCCTGTCTGAGTTGCTCCCAGCGTCGCGTGGGCCTCGTACCAGGAGCCGGTTGCCGCCGCCCACCACAGGGCACGTTCGGCGATGATCGGGACACTCGACGACACGCGCATCGCTACGGCGGTTGCAGCCAATTCCAAATCCTCTTGATCAACGAGAATCGTGCGTCGCGAGGCAGCAGGCAGGTCGTGCACCTTGGCCAGGGTCGATCCGTCCGGTAACTGATAGGTGACCGTGACCGAGGCCGGCGCAGCGCCCGGATTCCCCAGCAGGAGAAACGTGTCGAAGAAAGACGTTTCGCCTTCCGCGAAGAACCACTCCGAGCTGAGCGCCGACGCACCGCGTGAGGCCGTGCCCGCCTCGAACCGCGAGCCGAGGTACATCGCTCGTTCGGCGACGATGGGCTGATCGGCCGAGATGACGGCGGCCACCTCCGCCGTTGCGAGTCCTGGCACCGCGTTGGCCCAGATCGTGCGGCGACTCCGCGCAGCCACAACCAGGTCCTGCGTCACGGGCTCGCCGCTCGCGCGCAGATACTGGATCGTGACGTTCGCGTCGGCGTCGTTCGGGTTCGCGATCAAATAGAAGAGGTTGAAGGAATAGGTGGCGCCTTCCGCAAAGTACCACGTCGTCGCCGCCTCTGGTACTCCGCTTTCCAGGGTGCTCCCGTAGGTCAGGGGTGTCCCCCACCGCATCTGCCGCGTTGCCGCGACGGGCTGATCCGAGACGACATGGATCGACACGCCACCGGCGTAATCGCCCATCGCCTCGTTCACGTCAACGGTCTGCCGCGCACGCGGCTCCAACGTGAGGGGCACGGTGACCGGCTCGGCTGGCGCCTCCGGATTCAGCGTGACGAGCACCTCGGCCACCTCGGTCTCACTGGTGTTGAGCAGGCCGATGTCGGTGTGGTAGAAACCGGTGGCCCCTTCAGCGAAGTGTTGTTGGAACGACGGTGCCTGCGCGTATGCCGGCGCTATCCTTCCGGTCATCATCATCAGTCCGACCGCCGCGCCCACCACGGCGCCGTGCCACGGCGGCACGCGGCCCCTCGTTCCTGCCGTGCAGGGATAGCCCGCCCGCGTGGATTGAGCGGCGCGCGACCGTCTCATGACAACCTCCCTCCCTCGCTGCCAGGTGCTGGGTTTCAAGCCCCCCGGATCTTACTCGACAGGGACCGCATGCGGTAGACTGGCTCAGTAAGGAACACCCGCATGATTCTTACCTTGGACGTCACCGCGCCCGAGGCAGCAAGGCTCGGGAGCGCCCGCCGCGGAGTCTTCTCCGCCGAGGGGGGCAGCATCGGTCGCGAGACAAGCAACGACTGGGTGCTGCCACACTCCAGGGTCTCGGCTCGACATGCCGTGATCAGCTGCGTCAACGCCATCTTCTATATCGAGGATACGAGTACCAACGGCGTCTTCGTCAACTCGCCCAAGAACCGTCTGGTGCGCGGGCGGCCGCATGCCCTCAAATCTGGCGACCGTATCTATATCGACCCATACGAGATCGAAGTCTCAATCAGTAGTGAGCAGAACGATGCGGCGCTGGGCCCGTTTGCCGATGCGTCCAGAGGCTATTCGCCCGACCCTCCATTCGGCGCTTCGAGCCCGCTCGGGACGGATGATCCGTTCATGCCACAACGGTTCCCCTCGCCAGCGCCACGGCTCCCATCCTCCGCCAGTGTGGGACCTGACGCGGAGCCCGTGACTGGCCAGGAAGTTGACCCGCTCAAGCTGTTGGATCCCACGCCCAAGCACACACCGGCACGGAAGGCAGCCAGTGCCAGAGATCTAGGACGCAGCTCTCCAATAACTGGACACTACCAGCCACCCGCAGTCCTGCCCTCCCCTGCATCCACACAGCAGCCGGGCGCGCCGTTGATTCCGGCTGACTACGACCCGCTGGCGCCGGATGATCCGCCCGACATGACTCCGCCTCACCTGGAGGCACCGCCGGGCGCTGAACGACCCGCGACCAGTGCACCAGCCGCAGAATCGACAGAGGCTCCGATCTCACGAGTACAGGTTGTTCCGCCGGCCCCGAGCGAGCCGGCCCCGAGCGAGCTGGCCCTGTCTGACCGCACGGCCGTGCCGCCGGAAGAGACAGTGCCGAAAGACGCACTGCCGAAAGACGCACTGCCGAAAGACGCACTGCCGAAAGACGCACTGCCGAAAGACGCACTGCCGAAAGACGCACTGCCGAAAGACGCACTGCCGAAAGACGCGCTGCCTCAAGACGCACTGCCTCAAGACGCACTGGCGTCGCGGACAAGCGCGAAGCCGGACGAGTCGGACTTGGCGGCAGTACTGGCGGGCGCTGGTTTGGATGGAGTACGTGTCACCCCCGAGCTGGCGCGCAGCTTTGGTCAGATCCTGCGTGTGGTGGTCTCTGGCGTCATGGATGTCTTACGGGCTCGCCAGCACATCAAGGATGAGTTCCGGATGCGTACGACGCAATTCCGGGCCGCGGACAACAACCCCCTCAAGTTTTCCGTGAACGTCGAGGACGCGCTCCACAATCTCCTCGTCAAACGCAATCCCGCGTATCTAGGGCCCGTCGAAGCATTCGAGGATGCCTTCGACGATCTGCGAAATCATCAACTCGCGGCGCTGGCCGGGATGCGCGTGGCGTTCGAATCGATGCTGGCCGAGTTCGATCCAGACCGTCTGCAGCAACAGTTCGACCGTCAGCTCAAGAGAGGCGCGCTGCTTGGCATGGGGGCCAAGCTTCACTACTGGGATCTCTATCGCGACAGGCGAGACGCCATCGCCAAGGACCCCGATGCGAGCTTCCGCAAGTTGTTCGGTGAGGAGTTCGCACGGGCTTACGAAGAACAGCTCAGTCGGCTCAAGGCCGAGCGCCACGCCCGGGAAGGGGTTGTCAGGGAGCCCCGACAACGCAAGCAGTGATCGTCCCACAATGGCTGTAAAGCCCTGCCCTTACGGGCGAGTTCGACGCGTGCACCACTTGCGTTATCTGTTATAGATTGGGCTGGCTGCGATTTCACGCGAATGTCTGCCTACAACAAAGTCGTCTGGTCCGAGGGGCTGTTTCTCCAGCCTCAGCACTTCCAGCAGCAGGATCGCTATTTCGAGCGCTACGTCGAAACGCGGTGTGAGGCGCTGATTGCTCACAGTTGGGGGTTCACCGAGGTCGAGCTCGAACGTGACTTTCTGCGCATCGGCAAGCTCGGGCTGAGGCGTGCCGCGGGGGTGTTCCCCGACGGTACGCCGTTTCGCGCACCCGAGGATGACCCGTTGCCGACGCCGATCGATGTCGGCACCGACGTCCGGGATCAGTTGCTGTATCTGGCGGTGCCGTTGCGTCGCTCGGGTGAGCCGGACCTGGACCGGGGTGGCGGTGCCGATGGACTGGCACGGCACGGCGTCCGAGAATTGCAGACCCGTGACGCGACAGCGAGCGGCGGAGACGCGGCGGTCTTGGAAGTCGGCGCGCTGCGTACGCGATTCTTGTTCGCGAGCGAGGTCACCGAGGCGTATGCCTGCTTGCCGCTCGCACACGTCGTCGAGTGTCGGTCGGATCAGCAGGTCGTGCTCGATGACAGTTTTATTCCAACCGTGCTGCATGCGCGGGCGGCGAATCGGCTCATCACAGTGACGACCGAGCTGCTCGGCCTGCTGCACCAGCGTGGCGACGCGCTGGGAAGCCGGGTGATGGCGACCGCAAGGGGTGCTGCGGCCGAGTTCGCCGACTTTCTCATGCTCCAGGCGATCAATCGCTATGAGCCCTTGTTCGCCCACTATGCCGATTCCGGGGCCGTGCATCCGGAGGAACTGTTTCAAGTCTGCGTGTCGGCCGCAGGCGAGCTCGCCACGTTTACGACAACGGCCAAACGTCCGCCGAAGCTCCCCGCGTACCGACACGATCGGCTTCGGGAGTCGTTCGAGCCGGTCATCGCCGCCCTCCGGGCATCGCTGAGCGCGATTCTGGAACAGCGCGCGATCTCAATTCCGCTCGAGTCCAAGAAGTACGGCATCAGCGTGGCGATCGTGCCAGATCGTACGTTGTACGGCACGGCGGTCTTCATCTTGGCGGCGCGCGCCGATCTCCCGGCGGAAGAGCTACGCCGGCGGTTTCCCGCGCAAATCAAGATCGGTCCGGTGGAGAAGATTCGCGATCTGGTCACACTGCAGCTCCCTGGCGTGCCGGTGGCGCCGGTCCCAGTCGCGCCCCGGCAAATTCCGTTTCACGCAGGGTTTGCGTACTTCGAGCTCGATCAGACCAACGAGCTGTGGGATCAACTCAAGCAGTCGGGCGGGCTGGCCATACATCTCGCGGGTGAATTCCCCGGCCTGGCAATGGAGTTCTGGGCCATTCGCAGTTGATTCTCGCGGGCCGAACCGATGCCGGACCAGGACAACCCGTTCGATCGCCCAGACGTGACGAGTCTCAGGCCGCGGCCTGGAGCCGGTCGCCGTGATGCTGCGCGGCCACGCCCGGCGGCGCCAGTGTCCAACGACGCGGCGCCGATTCAGGAGGCGACGCGTGGCCTGCTCGGCATCGGGCTGAATCCGCTCGTGCGGGCAGCAAGCCCGTTGTTATTGCTGGCTGGGCAGATACGCGGCACGATCTCGCCCATGGACGTCGCCGCGCTGCGGCGTGACGCACTCGACCAGATTCACCGCTTCGACGCCCTAGCACGCGAGGCCGGTGTCCAGAACGAGGCCGTGATTGCCGCGCGGTACGCGCTGTGCGCGGGGCTGGACGAAGGCGTCTTGTCCACGCCGTGGGGGGCTCAGAGCGAGTGGGCGCAGCACACGCTGCTCGTGGCGCTGCACCGGGAGGCCTGGGGCGGAGAGAAGTTCTTCGAGATGCTGGACCGGGTCTCACACGATCCCGATCGCTACATCGACCTGATGGAGCTGCAGTATCTCTGTCTCGCGCTTGGCTTCGCCGGAAAGTACCAAGTGCTCGAGCGTGGGCACGAGCACCTGGCCGCCGTTCAGCAAGACCTCTACCGCAAGATCCGCAATCATCGTGGTGCTCCTGAGCCGGAGCTCTCGTTGCGCTGGCGGGGACTCGAGGATCGGCGGAATCCGCTCATGCGCTATGTCCCGTGGTGGGTCGTCGCCGCCGCGGCCTTGGCGATCCTGGCGATCACGTTCACGGCGTACCGTGCCAGTCTCACGAGCTCCGCCGCGCCGGTGCACGCCGAGCTCGCGAAGGTGGGCATGGACGCGTTCTCGCGTCCGGCCGCAGCGCCGGTGGAGGGCCCGAGGCTCAAGACGCTACTGGCGCCAGATGAGGCGAGTGGTGCGCTACGCGCCGAAGAACAGGGTGGTCGGACGGTGGTGACGTTGCTCGGGCCCGACCTGTTCGCGTCCGGGAACGCGACCGTCAACTCCGTGTATTACCAGACGCTCGAGCGTGTGGCGGCTGCGGTGAATCAAGTGCCTGGGCGTGTGCTGGTGGTCGGCCACACGGACGATCAACCCCTCCGGTCGCTGCGCTACCAAGACAACTACGAGCTGTCGCACGAGCGCGCGCGCGGTGTCGCGAGGATTCTCCAGCTTGGAGTCGACAACGACGCCAGGGTGAGCTGGCAGGGGGTCGGGTCTTCCCAGCCGCGGTACACGCCCGAATCGGATCCGGCGAATCGGGCGCGCAATCGGCGCGTGGAGATCATTCACGTGAGCGGACTGTGAAAGATGTTCTCCTTTCTAAAGCTCCGCGCGCTGTTGATCCTCCTCGGCTTCTTGCTGCTCGCGCTGTTCATTTGGTACGCCGGGCCCTACTTCGCCTTCGCCACCTATCATCCGCTTGCGCCCGTCAGCTCTCGCGTCATCGCTATTGCGCTCATCGTCGCGCTCTGGTCCGTGTGGGTGCTGGTGCGGCAGCTGCGCGCGTACCGCGCGAGTGACCAGCTCGCCGCGGCGGTCGTCCAGCAAGCGGCGGCGGATCAGGAACAACCAAGCGCCGAGGCTGTCCAGCTCCGCGAACGGTTCGAAGAAGCCGTCGCGACGCTCAAGCAGACACGGCGCAGCGGCCACAGCCTCTACGACCTCCCGTGGTACGTCATCATCGGCGCGCCTGGATCCGGCAAGACGACGGCGCTGCTCAATTCGGGGTTGGAGTTCCCGCTGGAGCAGCGTGTGGGCCGCGGGGCGCTGCGCGGCGTGGGCGGCACGCGCAATTGCGACTGGTGGTTTACCAACGAAGCCGTGTTTCTCGACACCGCGGGCCGCTACACCACCCAGGACTCCGACCGAGCGTCCGACAGCGCAGGCTGGGCAGAATTCCTGGGGCTGTTGCGCAAGTACCGCAAGCGACGGCCACTGAACGGTGTCATCCTCACGATCAGCGCGCACGACCTGATGGTGCAGGGCGAGCCCGGCCGAGAGGCTCACGTCGAGGCCGCACGCCGTCGGTTGAACGAGCTGAACCGGGAGCTGCACATCCGACTGCCGGTCTACGTGCTCGTGACGAAGTGCGATCTCGTCGCCGGGTTTACCGAGTACTTCGACGATCTCGCGCAGGAAGGCCGCGCGCAAGTATGGGGCGTCACGTTCCCGTACGAGCAGACGGTTGGTGGCGAGGCCACGCAGGCATTTCCTGCCGAGTTCGACCAGTTGATGGCACGTCTCAACGCGAGGGTCTACGCACGGGTCGAAGAAGATCGTGATGTTCGACGCCGCACGAAGCTCTTTGCCTTCCCTCAGCAGATGGCCGCGCTCGGTGGCATGCTCACGCAGTTCGTGGGCGAGCTGTTTGGGTCGACGCGTTTCGACCAGCAGATCCTGCTGCGCGGCGTGTACTTCACCAGCGGGACGCAGGAGGGCACGCCGATCGATCGGTTGTTGGGCGCCATCGGCCGCAGATTTGGAGTCACGGCCGAGGCCGTGGTGCCACCCACCGGACGTGGCAAGGCGTACTTCGTCGAACGGCTCCTCAAGGAGGTGCTGATCGGCGAGTCGGGGCTCGCCGGCGTGAACCGACGGCTGGAAGTGCGGAAGGCCGCCTGGCAACTGGGGTCCTACGCCGCCATCGTTCTCGTGGCCCTCGTTGGCGTTCTCGTGTTGTCGGTGAGTTGCGGTCGCAACCGCACGTACCTTGCGGAGACCGCGGCGGACATTACCAAGCTTCAGCAGGTGCCCTCCGTCTCCGCGGATGGCTCGCTCGACGCGCTGCTGCCACGCCTTGATGCGATCCGCGCCGTGGCCGATTCGGCAAACCGCCATCGAGACAAGACGCCGTGGGCGATGCGATGGGGGCTCTATCAAGGGCGATCGGTCGGCAATGCCGCGCGCGACGCGTACCTCCGGGAGCTCGACGGGGCCCTGTTGCCGCGATTGACGGCACGCATCGAGAAACGTCTGGTCGAGTTCGCGCCGGAACCGGAAAAGCTCTACGAGTATCTGAAAGCGTACCTCATGCTCGGTGAGCCGAAGCGCTTGGACAAGGAGCACCTGCGCTTCGTCGCGGATCTCGAGTGGCAAACGATGAAGAGCGCCGCGCCTGACCGAGACGGCCGCCTCGGCGAGGCGGCCCTACCTAGCTCATTGTCGAAACACTTCCAGAGCTTGCTGGACTCCGGGGACACGCTTCGCGCGATCACCCTGAATCCGTCGCTCGTGGCGCAGGCGCGCAGCACCATCCGCCAGGCATCGATTCCACGGCTCATCTATAGCCGACTCAACCGTGCGTATACCGACGACAGCGCGCGGGCGGTGCGCCTCGACTTGGCTGCCGGTGTCGGGGTCGAAGAGGTGCTCAGACGCAGGAGCGGAAGAAGCCTGGCCGAGCCGTTGTCCAGTGTCTACAGCCGCAGGGTGTTCCAGCAAGTCACCCGCCGCGACATGAGCAAGCTGGTGGCACAATTCGCCGCGGATGACTGGGTGTGGGGCGAGGGTGGCGCGGCCGCCCGCAACCCATCGAGGCTTGCAGCAGAGGTGACCCATCTGTACGAACGGGACTACATCGCGACCTGGGAGGGCATCCTCGACGACCTCGAGCTCGTGCCGTTCACCACGGTGTCGGAGGCCAGGGATGCGCTCGGCACGCTGGCCGGGCCGGCCTCGCCGCTGCGCGGCCTTCTCACAGCCGTTGTCGAGAATACAACGCTCGTCGAGCACCCGAAGCCAAAAGAGTCCTCCACGGCCGCACCGTCGGTGAGAGAGAAGCTCACGGACCGCCTCGGCGGTCTCTTCCGTCAGGAAGCAGAGCCCACAGGCAAGCCGGATGCGTTGCCAGGCGCGCTCGTCACGGCGCAGTTCCAGCCGATTCATCGACTGATGCAGGGTGAGCCAGGCAACGCGCCGCTCGACCGTCTCCTTGGTCGCATCGGTCAGATTCAGCAGCATCTCCGCTCCCTGGGTCCCGAGGTGGGTGCCGCCACTCCGCTCGACGCGTTGTCGGATCCGACCCTCCGCGACATGGTGCAATCGCTGCAACAGGAGGCCGAGGCACTTCCACCAGTGATCCAGACACTGATCACGCAAATCGGTCGGAGGGCCGAAGCAACGGTGATCTCGGGTGCGAGCAGCGAGCTCGAGACGCTCTATAGCCAAAACGTGCTGCGCCAGTGCACGACGCTCCTTGCAGGTCGCTATCCCTTCGCGACAGACAGCAGGACGGACGTGCGGCTGTCGGACTTCGCGCGTCTGCTCGGCTACGGCGGCGTGTTCGACAAGTTCTTCAAAGAGCACTTGGAGCCGTTGGTCGACAGATCGCAGAGTCCCTGGACATGGCGCCGTGGCGCCGTGCGTGGGTCACCGGCGATGCTGCATCAATTCGAAGGGGCCGAACGGCTTCGCGAGCTGTTCTTCAATCGAACCTCGAGCACGTTACGCGTGCCCTTCACGGTCACGATCGCGGACGTCGACGCGTCGACGACGCATTTCGCGCTCGAGGGCGACGGCCAGGTGTTCGACTATCGGGTTCCCCAGCGCAGTGTGACGGCAGTCTGGCCCGGTCCCAAGCCCGGCGCCGGGGCTGCGGTCGTGTTCGCGGATGGCTCCGGTCGGCGAGAGCGCAACCCGTTGTTCCATGGGCCATGGGCCTGGTTTCGGTTGATCGACGCCGCACGGGAAGAGCGTGAATCTGACGTGCGCTCCGCGCTCATCTTTCAAGCGCGCGGGCATCGAGCTCGAGTGATCATCGAAGCCGACAGCGTGTACAATCCGTTCGCAAAGCGGGACTGGCGGCGGTTCACGTGTGAGCTTTGAGGCGCGGGGTAAGCGCCGTGCCCTCTCTCTTCTTGGTGCGGTCCGTTGGAAGTAGGCCTGTACGGCAAGCTGCCGAGCCACGGCGATTTCCTGCGTCGGCGAACGTCCGACGCGTTCGTGAGCGTGTGGGATGCATGGCTGCAGGAGTCAATGGCGGCCAGCCGTTCGGCGCTCGGTGAACGTTGGCTCGACGTCTATCTCACGAGTCCGGCGTGGCGCTTCATGGGGGCGCCGGGCACCTGCGGTTCAGCCCCCGTCATCGGCCTGATGGTGCCCAGCGTCGATCGCGTTGGACGCTACTTTCCGCTGACAGTCGTCACGGAGCTGCCAGCTTCCGCTGGTCTCATCGCGGCGGTGACCGGGACCGCGCCGTTCTTCGACCGTGCCGAGCGCTTGGTGATCGACACCCTCGCGGCGGAGCAGGTCGATTTCGAGAGCTTCGACGAGCGCGTGATCCGCCTGGCCGACGACCTGGTGTCGGTCAGTCTACCGGCGCGTGTGGCGCTCCATCCGGGCGCGGCTGCGATGCTGAACGACGACGGACAGACGAGCGGTTGGCACTTCCCCATTGGCTCACTCGAAGAGCTCACACCATGCTTCGAGCAGCTGCTTTCACACCGGTTGTCGACCCTGTACGAGCCCTTGATGGTGTGGTGGACCGCAGGGTCCTCCATTGTCGAGCCCAGTTGCTTGATTGTGCGGGGCTTGCCGCATCCAGAAACGTTCGCGGCGCTCTTGGAGGGGGCATGGGCGCGCCACCACTGGCAATCGATCCCAGCACATATCGAGACGGATCGGATCCTGCCGGATGCGCTCGTGGAGGGCGAGACGCCGCTCCGCGTTCGATCGGCCGCCGCGAGTGACGTCGGGCGGGCGCGCGCGAACAATGAGGATGCGTTTGTCGAACGGCCAGAGATCGGGCTGTGGGTGGTGGCCGACGGTCTTGGCGGACACAGCGACGGCGAAATGGCGAGCCGAATGGTTTGTGACGCGCTCGCGGATCTCGTACCGCATCCCGCCTTCGAAGATCTCATCGACGCTGCCTATGCGCGTGTGCAAGAGGTCAACGCGCACCTCGTTCGCCGAGCGGGGGATGCCGCCCATGCCGATCGCAGCGGGAGCACGGTTGCTGTCTTGCTGGTACGCGGCACGCGGTGTGTGGTCCTCTGGGCCGGCGACAGTCGCGTGTATCGGTGGCGCACGGGCCGGCTGGAACAGGTCACGCGCGATCACAGTCCAGGAGCCTCGGATCCGCTCGCCGGGCAAGAGCGCTCGCACACCGTGACGCGGGCCGTCGGGATCCATCCCCAATTGGAGCTCGACGTCTATCGGGGTGATGTGCAGCTGGGCGATCGGTTTCTGCTGTGCTCTGATGGACTGACACGAGCCATTCCGGACGCCCGTCTCGGTGAATGGCTCGAGCGCGAGGACATCGGCGCGGCGGTGGAAGGACTGATCAGGACCACCCTGGATGCCGGTGCGCCGGACAATGTCACCGTGCTCATCGCGGAGGCATGTACGTAACCCTGACTCCTCATTCGCTTTGGACTTTTCGGCGAAAGTCGATAGAATCTGCCTCGTTTCAGGAACTTGGCAGCTTTCGGGAAGCGGGCGGTAGCCGACCTAGGGCTCACTGCTGCACAACATAGCGCGGTCTGCGCAATATGTAGTGGTCGTTACTCGCAGGGTCCACAAGGTCACTTTCCCCATTCCTCGGGTAAGGGCAATACTTGAGCACTGTTCGCCGAGGGGCACTCCATCGTTATTCGCAGGAGAGGGCGTACCACAGAGGTGGAGGGTCGCGTAAGGCTGGCTCCCGTCGCCGTGGAGAGGCCGCCGTATGACTGCTGGATGGGATGGTGAAACCCTGCTGCAACCAGTGACAGTCGATCAGCCGTGTGGAGAAGATCTGGAGGACACAGCGCTGCTGGCCTCGTTCGATGCGCTGCGGTTGTTCGGACAGTCGACGTCGCTGGACGCTCCGCCTGATCCGTCCGAGCGCCGGAAGCCGCCGGAATGGGACGAGATCCGAGCGAACGCGACCGAGGCGTTGAGCAAGAGTAAAGATCTTCGGCTCCTGGCATATTTGGGCACAGCGCTGTTGAGAACTGACGGGCTTCCGGCGTTTTTAGAGACGCTCACGGTCGCGTCGCGATGGCTCGAGTCGTATTGGGGCCAGGTGTATCCGCTCCTGGATGAGGACGCGATTGCCCGGCGAAACGCGCTGAACTGCTTTGCCGATCCGATGGCGGTCGTGGAGCGGCTCCGGCGTGTGCCGCTGGTCGACAATCGTCAGCACGGCACGTTCAGCCTCCGCGACATCGAGATCGCCACAGGTCAAGCCCCGATGGGCACGGCGGATGTCAAGGCTGACGAAGGGCAGATCAATGCGGCCTTTACCGAGATGCCGCTGGACGAGTTGGAGGGTCTGCAGCAGAGCGTCGCCGGTGCGGTAGACGCCTTGAACCGGATCGACACGCTGATGCTGACAGAAGGCGGCCCCGAAGTGGTGCCCAGCTTCGACCCGTTGTCGGCGCCTCTCGTCAGAATGAATCGGCTGCTGCGCGCGCAGTTGGCGTCGCGTCCGGACGCAACACACGCCGACGACACCACGGCAGAGACCGACGGAGAGCCGCGCCCTGCTGCAGTGGCGGTCGGCGCGATCAAATCGCGCCAGGATGCCATCCGGGCGTTGGACGCCGTGGCCGACTACTTTCGCAGCAACGAGCCGTCCAGTCCGATCCCGTTGTTCCTGGAACGCGCGAAGCGTCTGGTGTCCAAGGATTTTCTCGAAGTGCTGGCTGATATTGCCCCTGAGGCGCTCCCGGTGGCGCGCGCAGCAGGTGGCGTGAGACAAGACGAGTAGTGCTGTCGGAGACAGCCCACTAGGAGGTGCGTCGTGGCGAAGTCGAGCAGTCAGAAATTCATCGCGCGCAATCGAGCGCCCCGTGTGCAGATCGAGTACGACGTCGAGCTGTATGGGGCGGAGAAGAAGATTCAGCTCCCCTTTGTCATGGGGGTCTTGGCGGATTTGTCGGGTAAGCCGACCGAGGCATTGCCGCCCGTGGCCGATCGGAAGTTTCTCGAGATCGATGTCGACAACTTCGACAGTCGCATGAAGGCGATGAAGCCGCGCGTGGCGTTTCAGGTGCCGAACACGCTCACGGGCGACGGCAACCTCAACGTCGAGCTGACGTTCGAGAGCATGGACGACTTTTCACCGGCGGCGATTGCTCGCAAGGTGGACGCCCTGAACCAGCTGCTCGAAGCGCGGCAGCAGCTTGCCAACCTGATCACGTACATGGACGGTAAGACCGGGGCGGAGGAGCTCGTGAGCAAGCTGTTACAGGATCCGGCTCTTCTGCAGAC
Organism: Luteitalea sp.; assembly: GCA_009377605.1. Lineage (NCBI taxonomy): Bacteria > Pseudomonadati > Acidobacteriota > Vicinamibacteria > Vicinamibacterales > Vicinamibacteraceae > Luteitalea > Luteitalea sp. The sequence continues at coordinate 11,831 of WHTT01000036.1, read as the reverse complement.
GCTCGCGACAACGAGTAAGCCGGAGGATGAAGCCTCGTCCTAAGAGGGGGGCTCGACCTCGACATCGGGCTTGGCGCGGCGAACGCCGCGCCCTACCGCCACCTTCGACATCTTGCGGTAGGGCGGCCCTTGAGGGCCGCCATCGACGGACGCGCGGAGACTAGTCATGGCTGACACGAAATCCCAGCAAGACACAACATCGGCCATTGGGGCCGTCGAAGCGAATGAGTTCGATTCTCTCCTGAGAAAAGAATTCAAGCCAAAGACCGACGAAGCCAAGGAAGCGGTGGAGCGAGCCGTTCGCACGCTCGCTGAGCAGGCGCTTTCACAGACGAAGCTGATTGGCGCCGACGTCGTCAAGTCCATCGAGGCGATCATCGCCGAGCTGGACAAGACGCTGACGGAGCAGATCAACCAGATCCTGCACCAGGAGGACTTCCAGAAGCTCGAAGGTGCATGGCGCGGGCTGCACTATCTCGTCACCAACACCGAAACCGACGAGATGCTGAAGATTCGCTTCATGAACGTCAGCAAGGCCGACCTCGGGAAGACCTTGAAGCGGTACAAGGGAACCGCCTGGGATCAGAGCCCGATCTTCAAGAAGATCTACGAGGCCGAATATGGCCAATTCGGTGGCGAGCCCTTTGGCTGTCTCGTGGGGGACTACTACTTCGACCAGACGCCGCCAGATGTCGAGTTGCTCGGCGAACTGTCCCAGGTTTCGGCCGCCGCGCATACCCCATTCATTGCTGGCGCTTCGCCGACGGTGATGCAGATGTCGAGCTGGCAGGAGCTCGCGAATCCTCGGGACCTGACCAAGATCTTCACCACGCCTGAATATGCCGGGTGGCGATCGCTGCGCGAGTCAGACGACTCCCGCTATGTCGGACTGGCGATGCCGCGCTATCTCTCGCGCCTGCCGTACGGCGCGAAGACCAGCCCGGTTGAAGAGTTCGACTTCGAAGAAGAGACCGGGGCCGCCGACCATAGTCGATACACCTGGGCGAACGCCGCCTACGCCATGGCGGTGAACATCAACCGCTCGTTCAAGCTCTACGGATGGTGCTCACGGATCCGCGGCATCGAGTCCGGCGGCGCGGTCGAAGGCCTCCCCACCCACACGTTCCCCACCGACGATGGCGGCGTGGATATGAAGTGTCCGACGGAAATCGCCATCAGTGACCGCCGCGAAGCGGAGCTGGCGAAGAACGGGTTCATGCCGCTCGTGCACAAGAAGAACTCTGACTTCGCCGCGTTCATCGGGGCGCAGTCGTTGCAGAAGCCCTTCGAGTACGACGACCCGGATGCCTCCGCCAACGCCAAGTTGGCCGCACGGCTCCCCTATTTGTTCGCTTGCTGCCGGTTTGCGCATTATCTCAAGTGTATCGTGCGCGACAAGATCGGGTCGTTCAAGGAACGAGATGACATGCAGCGGTGGCTGCAGCGATGGATCATGAATTACGTCGACGGCGATCCGGCGCATTCGTCGGAGAGCACCAAGGCGCAGAAGCCGCTGGCCGCCGCCGAAGTCCAAGTAGAAGAGGTCGAGGGGAATCCAGGTTATTACGCGGCGAAGTTCTTCCTTCGCCCGCACTATCAGCTGGAAGGCCTCACTGTGTCTCTGCGGCTCGTTTCCAAGTTGCCGTCCGCCAAGGCGGCCGGCTGATATCACCACTCGCTTAACACCGACTCACGGTTCGGACTCAACGCAGGAGGATTGTCATGGCAGCAGATATCTTTCTAAAGATTGGCGACATCAAGGGCGAATCGACCGACAGCAAACACAAAGACGAAATCGAGCTCCTCGCATGGTCGTGGGGCGTAACGCAGAGCGGTTCCATGGCCGCCGGTGGCGGCGGCGGTACGGGCAAAGCGAGCTTCAGCGACTTCTCGTTCACCCACTTCGTCGACAAGGCGTCACCGACTCTTCTAAAAGCGTGCGCGACTGGTGAGCACATCAAAGAGGCGACCCTCACCGCGCGGAAGGCAGGCAAGGTCCAGGAGGAGTTCCTCATCTACAAGATGGAGGACGTCCTCATCACCGGCGTGACGCCCTCGGGCAACGGCAGCGATGGTGGCCTGGTGGAGAACGTCTCGTTTCAGTTCGCAAAGGTGGACCTGGAATACAAGGGGCAGAAAGCCGATGGATCGCTCGATGCTGGGATCAAGTTCAAGTATGACATCAAGGCTAACAAAGAAGGATAGCCGCCGATGGTGAAGGTGCCGAGCGCCGCCCGCGCCGTACGTCGCGCAGGCCTTCAGTGCCGGTGGGCCTGTCTCGCCGAAGCGGCGAAGGCGGACGCCATCTGCGACGTACGGCACTTTCACCACCGGTCCTTTGGGAGTAAAACAATGGCATGCGTTACGGTGCGAGAGAACCCCGGCGGCGGCCCAGAATACGAATCATACAACGCCGACTTTCGCGTTGGACGGGCCGCCGCGAACCGCAAAGATGACGTGATGTTGGTGCAAGCACTGCTCAGAATGGTTTACATCCAAGGCTTCGATCCGAAAGGCGAGTACGCTCCGTTGCCGGACGAGCCAGACATCATGGTGGACGGCATCGTCGGGCCCATAACGCAACGCTACATCATGCACTTCAAGGATCAGGCTCGGCGGGCTGGGGTCCCCCTGTACCCAGACCAATGCATGGATCCGATTAGGCACAGTAATCCGCAGAGCGTCTCGACAATCAGAAATCAAAGGTATGCATTGGGGGTGCTCTTGGAAGTCGCGGAGCGTGCCAGGCCTGACCTATTCTCTACCCTACCCGAGCACAAGGACACGCCTGAGATGCTCAGGCGGGCATTGCGGCAGAGACGCGGCGAGGCACAACAGTACGGTGGTTGATCGGTGATTAAGCGCTGGGCGGGAGCTTGACGGACCATGGCGATCAGTGACGCGAAATTCCCGAGTTCCCCAATAGGGGCCGGCGCCGGCGACATGTTCCTCAAGGTCAAGGGGATCAAGGGGGAGTCGCAGGACCAGGCGCACGGCGGCGAGATCGACGTCGTGCGTTGGTCGTGGGGCATGCAGGCCAACACCGCCCTTGGTGGCGGAGGCGCATCGGGGAAGGCCACCGTCCAGGAGCTGAAGATCGTCAAGCGGGTCGATAGCGCCTCGACCGCCTTGATGCTCGCGTTACGGCGGAATCAGGTGATTCCCGAAGCGGTGCTCACCCTGCGCAAGGCGGGCGGGATCCAGCACGAATTTCTGAAGATCACCATCAAGCAAGGGCACGTCACGTCACTCAATATCGAGGCCGGCGACACGGGCGGCAGACCGGAGCCCTTCGAGCACGTCAGCTTCTCGTTCAACGAGATCGCCGTCGAGTACACCGGCCAAGGGAACGATGGACAGCCTCTTGGCAGCATGGCATTCGAAGATCGATTTGGCACCCTATGAGCCTCGCCGCCGCGGCCGAACAGAGCATCAAGAACGGGGACCCTGTCGCGGCGCTCGCCCAACTGCAAGAAGAGGTGCGCGCCAAGCCAGCCGAGGCCAAGCTGCGGATCTTTCTCTTTCAATTGCTCTGCGTGCTCGGGCAATGGGAGCGCGCGCTGAACCAGCTCACCGTCGCATCGAGCCTCGATCCGATTGCCTTGGCGATGGCACAGATGTACGGCGAGGCGGTACGCTGTGAGGCCATTCGACGCGACGTCTTCGATGGCAAGAAATCGCCGATGGTGCTCGGCGAGCCGGAGCAGTGGCTCGCGCTGTTGATCGAGTCGCGCCTGCTCGCGGGCCGGGGTGAGCAGGCGCACGCCGAGGCGCTGCGCGCCCGCGCCTTCGATGAGGCCGACGCCTCGGGCGGCACCATCAATGGACAGCCGTTCTCCTGGATTGCCGATGCGGATTCCCGGCTGGGCCCCGTCCTGGAAGCTCTGATCAACGGGCGATATTACTGGGTGCCCTTCTCCCGTCTGAGCCAGATCGATATCGAGGCCCCGGAGGATCTGCGGGACATGGTCTGGATGCCCGCCCATCTCCAGTTCGAGAACGGAGGCGAGTCGGTGGCGCTGATTCCGAGCCGGTATCCCGGATCAGAGGCGTCAACAGATGGCCTGGTCGCGCTTGCGCGGAAAACGGTGTGGGAAGAAATGGCCGACGGCGGGCACCACGGTCTCGGTCAACGCATCATCACAACGGATGCCGACGAGATGCCGCTCATGGACATCCGCAGGATCGTGATCAGCGGCGAAGCGGACGTGTCTCGCCGACCTGTCTCGCCGAACTCGCGAAGCGACGAAGGCGGAAGCGGAGCGAAGGCGGATGGCTGATCGGCGCACACCGGAGGAACGGCTCCAACCGGTACTGCTCGACCGACTGACCGATGACGAGCCAGAGAAGAAGCTGGAGCCGCGCGAGCAGCGTGTCGTCTCGAAGAGCCGCATGCGACAAGCGGTGCTGCGCGATCTCGCCTGGCTCTTCAACGCCACGCGTCTCGAGGCCGAAGCGGGTCTCGCGGGCGCACCCTACGCACGGCGGTCCGTGATGTTCTTCGGACTGCCGGCGCTCTCTGGAAAGACGGCGTCCTCGCTCGATGTGAGCGAGATCGAGCGAGCCATTCGTCAATCCGTCCTGGACTTCGAGCCGCGTATCCTGCCGAGCACGTTGCAGGTGAGAGCGCTCGACGTCGATCAGCTCGAGCATCACAACATCATCGGGGTCGAGATTTACGGCCACCTCTGGGCGCAGCCGGTGCCGGTGGAACTGCTCGTACGAACCGAGATCGATCTCGAAACTGGCGAGGTGCAGATCGCCGATCTCGCATCGCGCATCAAGTGAATGGACCCCCGTCTACTTCGGCACTACAATCTCGAGCTGCAGCATCTGCGCGAGATGGGCGCAGAGTTCGCCCAGCAATTCCCGAAGATCGCCGCCAGGCTCGGAATGCACGGGCTGGAGGTCGCCGACCCGTACGTCGAGCGGCTCCTCGAAGGGGTCGGGTTCCTGGCCGCGCGTGTTCAGCTCAAGCTCGACGCCGAGTTCCCGCGCTTCACTCAGGCCCTGCTCGAGGTCGTCTACCCGCACTACCTCGCGCCGACACCGTCGATGCTCGTGGCCGAGCTCCAGCCCGATACGAGTGAGCCCAGCCTCGCAACCGGTGCGCGGACGGTCCCGCGCGGCGCCACCATGCACTCGGTGCTTGCACCCGAGGACGTGACAGCGTGTGAGTTTCGCACGGCGCACGACGTCACCCTGTGGCCACTCGAGATCATCTCGGCAAGTTATTTCTCCTTTGCCCCCGATCTCCCGCTCAACCGGCTCCCGATCGCGCAACGCATCAAAGGTGGCCTCCGCATCCGGCTCAGAACGACAGACGGCATCACCTTCTCCCAGATGCCCCTCGACCGGCTCAGTTTCTATCTGACCGGACGCGACGATGTGGCGAACCAGCTGTATGAGTTGTGTCTCGCCGCCGGTCTCGGCGTGCTGGTGCGCCCGCCGAAGGGCCCGCCTGCCTCGCCGAAGCTGCGGAGCAGCGAAGGCGGGCTGGAGTTCCTCGCTTCCTCGACCATTCGGCCGGTCGGATTCGACGATCGTGAAGCGCTGTTGCCGGTGACATTGCGCTCGTTTCAAGGCTATCGGCTGCTGCAGGAGTACTTCGCGTTCCCGCAGCGCTTTCGCTTCTTCGAGCTGACGGGCCTCGGACGAGGGGTACGACAGGTCGAGGGAAACGAGATCGAGCTCGTGATCTTGCTCAGCCGTGGGGATCCGGATCTCGAGAGCGTGGTGGACGCCTCGAATTTCAAGCTGTTCTGCACACCGGCCGTCAACCTCTTTCCGAAGTCGCGCATCGACCGCATTCACGTCACCGATTCCACGCACGAGTTTCACGTCGTCGCGGATCGCACCAGACCCCTGGATTTCGAGATCTACGAGGTGACCGAGGTCATCGGCCATGGCGCCGGCACTGACAGCGAGCAGCGGTTTCTCCCGTTCTACGAGGCCTACAGCACGGACGACGAACATCACCGAGCCGCGTATTTCACGACGCGCCGTGAGCCCCGGCTGGTCCCGCCGGAACAGCGCTACCGCGCGCGCTCCAGCTACATCGGCAGTGAGGTCTTTCTCGGGCTCGTGGATTCCGCTCAGGCCCCGTACAGCGCCGATTTGCGGCAGCTCTCGATTCAAGGGCTCTGCACCAATCGGGACCTGCCGCTGCAGATGTCCGTCGGTATCGGCAAGAGCGACTTCTCGTTGAACATCGCTGCGCCGGTCTCGACGATTCGCGTCATCAGCGGACCCAGTCGTCCGTACCCCGCCTTGGCCGATGGCGCCGTCGCCTGGCGCGCCATCAGTCATCTATCGCTCAACTATCTCTCGCTCGTGAACTCCACGCCACAGGAAGGCGCGACGGCGCTGCGCGATATGCTGGAGCTCTACGCGGCCACGGCTGATGCGAGCGCCAGACGGCAGATCGAGGGACTCAGATCTGTCCGAGTGGGGCGTGTGGTGCGGAGGCTGCCGACACGCGGCCCACTCGCGTTCGGCCGCGGCCTCGAGATCACGGTGGAGGTCGACGAGCTGGCCTTCGAGGGCGGGAGCGCCTATCTCCTGGGGGCGGTGCTCGATCAGTTCTTCGCGCGCTACGCGTCGATCAACTCCGTCACGGAGACCGTCTTGCGATCGCAAAGTCGGGGTGAGATCAGCCGATGGATGCCACATTGGGGCGCCAGGCCAACGCTTTGAGCCTGTTCGCGCGGTTGGCGGAAGCGCCGTACGATTACGATTTCTATCAGACGCTGCGGCGATTGGAATGCCTGTACGCTGAAAAGCCCCGCTGGGGTCGAGCGTTGCGTCCACTCGATGAGCCGGTGCGTCTGGGGCAAGAACCGGACCTATCGTTTGCGCCCGCGCCGCTGGCGTCATTCGAGATGGGGCGCGATGGACGACCGCCGCGCCTTCAGGTGAGACTGTTCGGTCTCCTTGGCCCCAACGGCCCGTTACCGCTCCATCTCACGGAATATGCCCGGGAACGCCTTCGGCACGCGGGCGATCCGACGTTCAGCCGGTTTCTCGATCTCTTCCATCATCGCTTCCTCGCGCTGTTCTATCGAGCATGGGCGCAAGCCCAGCCGCATGTTCAGCGCGATCGGCCCGACGAGGACCGCTTTGCCGCATTTGTCGGGGCGTTCGCCGGCGTGTCACCTGCGCCCTTCCGCAATCGCGACGCCGTGCCCGACCTCGCCAAGCTCTTTCACGTGGGCGCGCTCGTTCGTCAGGTGCGAAACGCGGAGGGCCTGGGCGCCATTCTCCAGCATTTCTTCCGTGTTCCGGTGCGGATCGAAGAGTTCGTCGGGCATTGGATGTCCTTGGGCGCGGGTGAGCGCACGCGTCTCGGGGCTGACGGCGCGACCCTTGGCACAGGAGCGGTTGTCGGCCGCGCGGTCTGGGATCGTCAGCACAAGTTTCGGATTCATCTCGGACCGCTCGCACTGGCGCAATACGAGAGTTTCCTGCCTGACAAGGGCGGACCTGTCTCGCCGAAGCCGCAACGCGGCGAAGGCGGACCCCTCCGCCAACTGGTGGACTGGGTCAGGATGTATCTCTGCTTCGAGCTGGATTGGGACGTTCGCCTGTGCCTCGACAAGCACGAGGTCCCGCCGCTGAAGCTCGGCGGACGTGGACAACTTGGATGGACGACCTGGCTCGGCCAGCGGCGCACCGAGACCGATGCCGATGAGCTGTGCCTGGATGCAGAAAGTGTCGTTAACCGGTCACGACCATGAGCGAAATCAGTCGCACGGCGTTGTTTGGCAAGCTCAATCGCCTCGCGTACAAGGCCATCGAGGGCGCCACGACCTTCTGTAAGCTGCGTGGGAATCCGTACGTCGAGTTGGTGCACTGGGTCCAGCAGATCCTGCAGACACCGGACTCGGACCTCCATCGGATTGCCCGGCATTTCGAGATCGATCCCTCACGACTGGCCGAGGACATGACCGACACGTTGGACCGTCTGCCGCGGGGCGCGACATCGATTTCCGATCTCTCGACGCACGTCGAGAATGCCGTTGAGCGCGGTTGGGTGTATGCAACCCTGATGTTCGGCGACATGCAGGTGCGCACGGGTCATTTGATCGTCGGGATACTCAAGACACCCTCCCTGCGGAATGCGTTGATCGGCATCTCACGGCAGTTCGAGAAAGTGAAGCTCGACACGTTGACGGAAGAGTTCGCGCGGATAGTCCACGGCTCACCCGAAGACATGCAGGAGGCAGCCGATGGCTCGTCGCTGGCGGCACCCGGCGAAGCGAGCCATGCGATGGCACCCGCGCAAATGGGCAAGCAAGAGGCGCTCAAGCGATTTGCGACGGACTTGACCGACCGGGCGCGCAAAGGCCAGATCGATCCTGTGAGCGGTCGCGACGAGGAGATCCGGCAAATCGTCGATATCCTGATGCGCCGGCGACAGAACAATCCAATCTTGACGGGAGAAGCGGGTGTCGGGAAGACCGCGGTCGTCGAAGGCTTTGCCGCGCGCGTGGCCCAAGGCGACGTGCCGCCGCCGCTGCAGAATGTCTCCGTCCACACGCTCGACATCGGGCTCCTACAGGCCGGGGCGAGTATGAAGGGAGAATTCGAGGACCGCTTGCGCCACGTGATTGAGGACGTGCAGTCGTCACCCAAGCCGATCATCTTGTTCGTCGACGAAGCGCATACGCTGATTGGTGCAGGAGGCTCGGCGGGCACGGGAGACGCGGCGAACCTGCTCAAGCCGGCCCTGGCGCGAGGCACCTTGCGCACCATCGCCGCCACGACCTGGGCCGAATACAAGAAATACATTGAAAAAGACCCCGCGCTCACGCGTCGGTTTCAGGTGGTGCAGGTGGCCGAGCCCAGCGAGGAGAAAGCCATTCTGATGGTGCGTGGGGTCGCATCGATACTCGAGAAGCACCACCGAGTGCAGGTGCTCGACGAGGCGCTCGAAGCGGCGGTCCGTCTGTCGCATCGCTACATTCCGGCGCGTCAGCTGCCCGATAAAGCGGTGAGCCTCCTCGACACCGTCTGCGCACGCGTGGCCATCAGTCAGCATGCCGTCCCGCCGCAACTCGAAGACTGTCGGCGAACGATTGAGGCGTTGCAGATCGAGTTGGGCATCATTGGACGCGAAGAGGCCATTGGCGTCGACGCCGCCGACCGTCGGATGGTCTGCGAGGAAAAGCTCGTAGCTGCTGAGACTCGGTGTGCTGAGTTGGAACAGCAATGGCAGGCGGAGCGCGAGCTGGTGGATCGAATCCTTGCCGTTCGCGCGAAGCTGCGAAAAGGAGCCGAGCGCGTGGAAGGGACGGGAAGCACGCTCGAGCAGGCTGCCCAGGCGCAACGCGAATCAGGCTTGCCTAGCCGTAGCTCGCCGGAGGCGAGCGAAGGCTGGCCGGCCGTTGACACCGTGGGATCAGCAGCTAGAGCAGCACGTAGCGAGGGGTCTTTAGACCCCTCGCCTTTGGACCCCGCGCAGGCGCCACCTGGAAGCCTCTCGGCGGCGGTGCCGGAGCCGCGTGAGACACTGCTCGCCGAGCTTGCCGACCTCCAAGCGAAGCTGACGACGCTGCAAGGCGAATCCCCGCTCATTCTGCCAAGCGTCGATGAGCAGGCGGTCGCGTCCGTCGTGCAGGACTGGACAGGCGTGCCGGTCGGACGGATGGTCAAGAACGAGATCGAGACGCTGCTGAATCTCGCGGAAACCCTCAACCAGCGCGTGCTCGGGCAGCGGCATGCGCTCGACATGATCGCGCGTCGCATCCATACCTCGCGCGCAAAGCTCGACAACCCGAACAAGCCGATTGGTGTCTTCATGCTCTGCGGTCCGTCCGGGGTGGGCAAGACCGAGACCGCCTTGACGCTGGCCGAGGCGCTGTACGGTGGCGAGCAGAACGTCATCACCATCAACATGAGCGAGTTCCAGGAGAAGCACACCGTCTCGACGCTCAAGGGCTCACCGCCAGGCTATGTAGGTTACGGCGAAGGCGGCATCCTCACGGAAGCGGTCCGGCGGCGTCCTTACAGCGTTGTCCTCCTGGACGAGATCGAGAAAGCACACCCTGACGTGCACGAGCTCTTCTTTCAGGTCTTCGACAAAGGCTGGATGGAGGACGCCGAAGGGCGGCACATCGATTTCAAGAACACGATTGTTCTGCTGACCTCGAACGTCGGGACCGATCTCATCATGAGCATGTGCAAGGATCCGGAGCTCATGCCCGATCCTGAAGGCATCGCCAAAGGCTTACGTGAGCCGCTCTTGAAGAGATTCCCGGCGGCGTTGCTCGGTAGGTTGGTCGTGATTCCGTATCATCCGCTGAGCGACGAGATGCTGGCCAATATCGTTCGCTTACAGCTCGGCCGCATTGCAAAGCGCGTCGGCGATCAGCACAAGATCCCGTTCGACTACGACGAGCAGGCCGTCACCCTCATCGTCAGCCGGTGCACCGAGGTGGAGAGCGGTGGGCGCATGATCGATGCGATACTCACGAATACCGTGTTGCCTGCCATCAGCCACGAGTTTCTGACGCGGACAATGGCGGGGTCGGCACTGAACCGCGTGCGTCTCGCGGTGGCGGACGGAAACTTCGCGTATCAGTTTGATTGAGGCCGTGCGCCTCCGTTGAGGGTAGGGCGGGGCTTCATAGCCCCGCCGGGCACAAGATGGAAGAGTCTCCGACACCAATACCCGAAGTCACCGTCGAGGAGGCGGTGTCACTTGCCATTCGGCTGCAGAAGAATCAACAGTTGGCCGAGGCGGCCGAGCTCTATCGCCGGATTCTCGAGCTCGTTCCCGATTATCCAAACGCCTTGCACTACTCGGGTGTGCTCGCCCACCAGCAGGGACGAAGTGACGAGGGGATCTCCCTGATCGAGAGAAGCCTCACGCTCGAGCCGGGTCAGGCGGATTGGTACAGCAACCTGGGCATCGTTCTCCAGGATCGAAGCAAGCTGGACGACGCCATCGTCGCCTATCAGCGCGCGATTGCGCTCGATCCGAATCATGCCAATGCGCACAACAATCTCGGAGTGCTGCTGCGCGCGCAGGGCAGACCCGTCGAAGCCGAAACGGCCTATCGAACCGCCATTCGCCTCAATCCGGACCGCATTGATGCGTACACCAACCTGGGCATTCTGCTGACGGGACAAAAGCGAATGCAGGAGGCGGTGGCCTGCTTCTGCAAGGTCATCACGCTCAGGCCGAAGCACCCGGAAGCTCGAAGACTCCTGGCGCTGGCGCACTGCACCATCGGCGAGGTCGATAAGGCGGTGAAGATCTTCGAAGACTGGCTCGATGAGGAGCCCGAGGAACCGATCGCGCGGCACATGCTCGCGGCCTGCTCGGGTCAGGGTGTTCCAGCACGCGCGTCGGATGGCTTCATCGAAAAGATCTTCGACAGTTTCGCCGCATCCTTCGATTCCAAGCTCACCAAGTTGTCATACCGCGCCCCGGCGCTGGTTGCCGCGATGCTGGCGGATCTGACCCAAGCGCCGAAAAGCCTCGATGTGCTCGACGCCGGGTGCGGCACCGGGCTCTGCGGCCCGCTCGTCGCTCCCTTCGCACGGCGCCTCGTCGGCGTCGACCTGTCTGCCGGTATGCTGGCTCAGGCGAAAGAAAAGCACGTCTATGACGACCTGGTCAAGAGCGAGTTGACCGCATATCTCCGGGAGCACAAAGAGGCGTTCGATGTCATCCTGTCAGCCGACACGCTGGTCTATTTCGGTACCCTGGAAGAGATCGTCGCCGTTGCCGCGGCCGCCCTGCGATCCAACGGGTTACTGATCTTTACCCTCGAGGAAGCGACTGACGGCGAGTCCACGAAAGACTATCGCCTCGCGCCGCATGG